>NZ_JAVJNP010000036.1:0-69632 GCF_040217205.1 Coleofasciculus sp. A1-SPW-01
GCAATGGCGCTAAATTATGCTTTGAACAAACCCTGTGGACAGCAGCGGATAAACTACGCGGTCTTATGGATGCGGTCGAATACAAGCACGTTGTTCTGGGGTTAATATTCCTCAAGTATATTTCCGATGCGTTTCAGGAACAATATCAGTTTCTGAGTGTGTAAATTCCGGGGGCGCTTGTCGCCCCCGGAACCCCTCAACTCAAGCGAGGAAAGATGCTAGCAACACCTTAAAAAGGAAGACGAATACGGCGAATTCTGTCAACAGTATCAAGTGCCCGATTCACCGTGTTTAAGGTATTGTTGATGTCGTCAATTTTATCGCGGGAGTCTGGTTTACCACTCGCTTGATAAGGTGCCCCTAATTCTGGTGCTGGGGAATTCTCCACTTTTACACCTAGAAAAATGCCAGCTTGAGGGGCAAGTTGTAAATAAGTGTTGATGGGAATAGCATAATTAAAACCAGGTTTAATTAGACTGGCAACTCTAGCTGCTGCCTCCGGACTCATTCCCTCAGAACCAGCAAGTCGTCTGGCATCTTCTGTGTCGCCTCGACCATGAATAGCAATGACGCGACCACCAGCATCAAAGACAGGTCCCCCACTCATACCTTGGCGAGTAACATTAGTGTAAATCATTTGGTAGCCATACACTGGCTCTGTTAAAAATCCGGAAATACGACCATCGGTAAATTGACGAATAAGTTGTCCACTGTGTCCTGGTGCAGGCCAACCGGAAACAAAAACATCTTGACCTTCACTGCTAAGTTCAGAATTTGCCAAGGTAGCAACCTGGTAATTTTTGTCGCTAGTGAATTCCACTAAAGCTAAATCAACATCGGGTAAAAATTTAACTTTATTAAGAGGTATTTCGTAAACTTCTTTGTCGGGGGCAACAAGTAAAGCTTTATCCAAACCATACATTACATGCACATTGGTTAATGCATAGTAGGTATTGCCATCCTTGGCAATAATTACACCAGAACCATGTCCTTGGGCGTTGCCCTGTTGTCCTACAATTAACACAGTCACAGCGCGCGCTACTTCATTGACTTGGGTGCCAGTTAGGGCTTGAGCATTTGGGGGTAAAGTAATAACAATTGCACTAGTGATGGCAGTACCAGCAAGTAAGGCAGACAATTGATGGTTAAATTTCATCTAATTTTGAGTTTACTGAAAGGAGAGATAGAATTTTGGTGTTGGCTTCCTTCTAGAAGCCATCGCCCATAATGTTATCATGTTTTACAGCGATTTGAAGCAGCTTAGATGAAGCGATCGCGATTCGGGATGAAGTCGGCTTTTTCCAAGCGATTCGAGCTGCCATGGCAAAACATACCACAACTGGAGGCAAAAGTCCAGAATATTTAGATGCCGCCGTGCGCCAAATTGTCTCCAAAGCCGTAGCATCAGAACAAGTCATCGATTTATTCGCCGCCACGACGCCTCAGAGAATGAGCATCAGCGCTTCTGTCAAAGTTGTGGCTCACAATTGCTGCTGAATAGATTCCTCCTATTTTTTCGCACATCCTTACTCATTGAAGTGATCGCGGGCGATCGCTTCGATAGCGGCTTCAAGGTTTGATAAATCCCGTGTGACGACATCCCAGACTGTATCAGTATCAATTTCCATATACTGATGTGCCAAAAAATTACGAAACGATTTGATTCCATTCCAATCGACTTCAGGATGTTCATCTTTCCAAGCCTGGGGTAATAGACTGGTGGATTCTGCCAAGGTTTGTAGATTGTACAATGTTGCTTTGATCAGAACAATATTTTTCTTAAATTCCGTTTCTCCTTGGAGCGTCCACTGGCGAATTTCCGAGATAGCATTGCGAATGTAGATAAGATGGTTGACGGCTCTACTCATGCTTTACATTCATTTATAATTCGATCGCCTCTTGGAATACATTCTCAGCAATTAGTGGACTTAAACCCCGAACAGTTGTAATGTCCACCTTACTGTTCAAGAAAGACTCTAAATCATTGATTAATCCCCCTGGAAACCAAGCACTCGTGCAGTTTCGATCATAATCAATCAAAAAATCAATATCGCTCTTATCGGTTGCTTCTCCCCGTGCGACAGAACCAAATACCCGTACACTATGAGCGCCATGTTTGGCAAAAATGGCAAGTAATTCATCCCGGCGTTCTTGTAAGTCTTGAATCGTTCGGATTGCGGTTGAGCAGCCCATATTCACTCCTTATCGTAATCTGTAAGGGTACGGCAATGCCCATTAGTGTCAACTTAAGGTAGAAAACCAATGCTGGCAAGGTTTTAAACCGTGTCTAAGCTTTTATGCATTTAAATTGGGTATTAGTAGCGAGCAAGATGCTCGCACTACAAGGATTTCACCATTATTGACATTAAGGTTTAAATGCCGAACAGCTTATCTACTCCTCAACATTTTCCCCCTCATCCCCTAACCCCTTCTCCCACCGTGGGGAGAAGGGGAACCAGACTCTCTTACTCCCCTCTCCCCTGCCATAAAAGCGAAGCATCCTTAGTCATCCCCCCTCTTGTAGGGGGGAACGAGGGGGGTTGGGAGAGGGGCTGGGGGTGAGGGGTTGAGCTTAAGTTGACACAGGTGAGCAATGCCATACCCCTACATCAATGGTACGCTGTGGGACAGATAGCGGCGGGTTCCCCCGGCTGTTGAATCGTAAACGGTGAGGGGTTAAACCCGATTCATTTATAGTGAGATAGGTAGACTGTCGCTATTCTATCGCCACCTATGCCCCTTTGCATTAACCCCACCTGTCCAAAACCTGACACCTCCGAGAATGAGCATCAGCGCTTCTGTCAAAGCTGCGGTTCAGAGTTGCTGCTGAATGGGCGTTATCGGGTGATGCGCCTGATTAGTGATAAGAGTGGCTTTGGCAATATCTACGAAGTCTACGAAGGAAGTACACCTAAAATCCTGAAAGTTCTCAAGGATCATCTTAACAGTGACGCCAAGGCGGTGGAACTGTTTGAACAAGAGGCGGTGGTGTTAGGGCGACTGAACCATCCTGGTATTCCGCAAGTGGATAGTTCGTTCCTCTATCAGACGCGGAATGGGTTGGGGTTGCACTGCTTAGTGATGGAAAAGATAGAGGGACCCACCTTAGAGCAGTGGTTAGAACAACAGCACAATCGACCCATTTCTGAAGCGCAAGCGATCGCGTGGTTAAAACAGCTTGGGATTATTCTACAGCTTATTCATGATCAGCAGTACCTGCATCGGGATATTAAACCCTCTAATATTATGCTCCGCCCTGATGGGCAGTTGGTGTTAATTGATTTTGGTACAGCGCGGGAAGTTACCCGCACCTATCTGGCGAAAGTGGGCGCAGGTGGCGGGATTACAGCGATTATTTCATCTGGGTATACCGCCCCCGAACAAATCAATGGGGAAGCGGTAAGACAATCGGATTTCTTTGCTTTGGGACGTACTTTCGTCTTTTTGTTAACCGGACATCATCCCAGCCAGTTGTATGATGCTCAAACGGATACACTAAACTGGCGTAATCACACCACCGGGATTTCCCCAAACCTATTGCAGTTAATCGATGAGTTGATGGCGCGACAGGTTCGCGATCGCCCGCCAACTGCCCAAGCTATTTTACAACGCCTAGACGCCTTAGAGCATCAACCCGCCACATTGACCGAAACCCTGAAAGTGGGAGTCGCTCCCCTCCCTCAATCCGAACCCACCCCAGAACGCCACTCTGGGCGCTGGCAAGTGGTGATTTTAGTGTTAGCAATACTGGTTATTTTAGGGATTGGAATTATCGGTTCAGGCGGGTTAAATTCTCAATGGGTTTGGATATTTACCCCAGCGCAAGCACCGCAACGAAAGGGAGATGTGGATTATTTTCCTTACGTGGAGGGAGCCGATAGTGAAGGGAGAACGGCTGAATTTAGTGTAGCCGTACTGTCGCGGGAATATAAATGGAAACTGGGGAGTACGTTTCAAGTTAACTATAATCAGCAGATGATCCCTATTGATGCGTTACGGTCAAATTTGGAGGAGGAAGGGATACAGAGTCTGATGGAAAATCCCAGTGAAATTATTTCGGTGGGAACTGCTTCCTGTGAAGGAACTCCCGTGGGAGAAGAACAGCGAGCCTTTCAACGCGCCGAGCAAATCCAACTGTTAGCCAAAAAGTTATTTCGGGATGTAGCCTCAGTCGAAAATTATCGCCTATTAAATTTGGGTCAATTTAACGGAGACAATTGTCAGCCGGATCAAGATGCCACGTCTTACCAACGGAGTATGATTATTATCGGCGTGAAAAATAAAACCCCTGGTGTGATTGTCGATGAAGCCTTGCGATCGCGCTTGGAACAGACACCCTTTGGGGATTTTCGCCTAGAGGATTACTCCCTGGGTTCGCCTGAGCGGTTTCAAACCATATCCAGTCAGCTAGAGAATCCGGAAACGCCGGAAACGCCAGATACACCAGATACACCAGATACACCAGATACGCCGGAAAACCAGGAGACACTGGAAACACCAGAGACACCGGAAACGCCAGAGACACCGGAAATACCAAAAACGCCAGAATTGTAGGCGTGATAAGTAGCTAAGACAGGTTAGGAAATTCTTGACTGTTAAGAGTTGACTAACTGATGTCCTGTCCGTACCTCGTAGTGCTATAAAGGCGGATTTGGTATAAACTCCAGTTCCAAGCCACAACGCCAAAAAAAAATAGTACACAAAAAAATAGTAGAGGCGTTAACTGTAACGCCTCTACCTTTAATCTTTTAATACCCCCAAGGGAATTCGAATCCCTGTCGCCTCCGTGAAAGGGAGGTGTCCTAGGCCTCTAGACGATGGGGGCTTGTTTCTCAGACCTTAATAAATATAACGAACATTTTTGGGCTTGTCAACTCCTGAGCCAAAAAATTAATCGGGAAAATTTATTTCTCCAACTGAGTGACCAGATGAATCAACTCTGGTAGAATAAGCTTCTCCATGGCAAGAGTGACCGCTCCCGTAGAACCAGGAAGGGAGAAAACTAGCTTACGGCGATACACTCCAGCGACAGCCCGTGACGCGATCGCGCGTGAGCCAATCTCTTGGTAACTGAGCCAACGAAAGACCTCACCAAATCCGGGTAAGGTCTTCTCTAATAAACTCGCTAAGGCATCATAGGTGGTATCTCGCGCCGCAATCCCTGTACCCCCGTTAACCACAACCGCCTGAATATCCGAACGCTGGGCGAGGACTTGCAGATACGTCTGAATCTGGTTCGGTTCATCCTTCAGAATCTCATAAGCGACAACCGCATGACCCGCATCACGCAGCAATTGCTGGATGCAGGAACCACTGCGATCAGAGTCGGGCGATCGCGTATCACTAACAGTTACCACCGCACAAGCGATCGATCTTGAGCCTATATTGGGATGAGGCTGATGAGTCATATCACATCCTCTATTTTCCCTAGAGGGACGGGTTTAGTACAGTTATCAGTTTTTCCCCCAGTGTTATCGGTGAAACCCGCCCCGAAAAAACGGGTGGAAAACTTCTGTCGTGGCTACTGGAGAATCAAGATTTACTGAATCCTAAACCATTCTCCTCAGCATAGCGCTCCATGAAACGCATAAAACGATCCCATTCGTCTTGCGATTTCATGATCACAATTGCTTCTAATGCCGTCGGTTGTCCATTGACAAATTTGCCTTTAACCTCTCGGCTAACTAGCTCTCCTTCTTCGTCCATCAGGTATATACCTGTTATTTCTTCACCATAGTTGCCATTAAGCGCCTTGGGATTATCAAAATAAAATGTTGCCGTACCATTGCTGCCATCACGAGAGCGAGTCAGGCGCACATCAGGTACAACTTCTTCGTCAATGCCTTTAATAAATTGAATTTTAGCCATGAGCCGTTCAATCAAAATTTAAGAAGGTTATCACCAATTGAATAATCAGCCGTGCTTGCCATTTGCACAACGACTGGAGTTGGAAATTTCCTCAAGGTGTGAATCCAGTTCTACGTCCAACCCCGAGGAACTGCTGCGTCTTGAGCTTCCAGACACTGATCACCGATTGTTTAATCTCCGCCCATCTAGTCCTACCTGAGAACAGCAAGCGATTTTGGCGTTTAGATTTCATAAGTGATTTTAGCAAAAACTTTACAATTAACAAAAAAATACCGTTTTCCTGCCATAACGACCGAGGTAATGGCAAAATTGATAGAGCAGATCATCAAAAAATTATCAATCGCCTCCTCATTGGCGTTAGCGTAGCTCGGTAAATCCTGGCTCACCTTACCCCCCTTAGAGGATACGGTTTTTCAGGTTCCTGCCAAAAATCTGCACCGTTTCACGGCGATTCCTCCAGCGCTTGACCCGAAAGCAGGTACAAGCCTGGGACTATCGCCACCTTTGCTCTTCCAAATCCTTAACCAATATCAATGGGCAAAAAGCGCGTTCTCTCTGGAGTTCAACCAACTGGCAATCTTCATCTGGGTAACTATCTCGGAGCAATCCGTAATTGGGTAGAAGCCCAGAGTCAGTATGAAAATTTCTTTTGCGTCGTCGATTTACACGCGATTACGGTTCCCCATAATCCAGCAACTCTAGCCACCGATACCTACACCATCGCGGCGCTATATCTAGCCTGTGGCGTGGATTTGAACGATTCAACGATCTTTGTTCAATCTCACATCCCCGCTCACTGTGAACTCACCTGGCTGTTTAACTGCGTCACGCCTATAAATTGGCTGGAACGGATGATTCAGTTTAAAGAAAAGGCGGTGAAGCAGGGCGAAAATGTTAGTACGGGTTTACTAGACTACCCGGTGCTGATGGCAGCCGATATTTTGCTGTATGATGCCGATTTAGTACCCGTAGGAGAAGACCAAAAGCAACATATCGAACTGACTCGTGATATAGTGATTCGGATTAATGACCAGTATGGCAGCAAGAAAAAGCCTGTGCTGAAACTGCCCGAACCCTTAATCCGCAAAGAAGGAGCGCGGGTGATGAGTCTCACCGATGGCACTAAAAAAATGTCCAAATCTGACCCCTCGGAAATGAGTCGGATTAATCTGCTGGATTCTCCAGAGGAGATTCAAAAGAAAATTAAGCGCTGTAAAACTGATCCGATTAAGGGGCTAGAATTTGATAATCCAGAACGTCCAGAGTGTCATAACTTGCTCACGCTTTATACCCTGCTTTCGGATAAAACCCAGGAAGCTGTCGCCGCCGAATGTCAGGATATGGGGTGGGGACAGTTCAAAACGGTGTTAAGTGAGGCAACGATTGAAGCTCTTAAACCGATTCAGCAAAATTATCAAGCCGTGATCGAAGATAAGGGTTATCTAGAGTCAGTCTTACGTCAAGGGCGGGAGAAAGCAGAAGCGATCGCTCTCTCAACCCTATCCAGAGTCAAGGCAGCTATGGGCTATTCTACACCTCTGTAGAGACGTGCCATGGCGCGTCTGGGAGATGAGGGGAATGAGGGGGATGAGGGAGCAACGAATGACAAATGACGAATGACGAATGACAAATGACGAATGACGAATGACAAATGACAAATGACGAATGACGAATGACAAATAACAAATGACAAACCTTACTCAACCCTCGTTCCGAGACGCGGTTAAATCAGGGGAATTCTTAATTACGGCAGAGGTTAGCCCCCCCAAGGGAGGTGACGCTAGCCAGATGATTAACTTGGCAAAACCACTGAAGAATCGTGTCCATGCCGTTAATCTTACCGATGGATCTAGGGCAGTGTTGCGGATGTCTTCTTTAGCCGCTGCCGCTATTTTAGTCCAACATGGGATAGAACCGATCTGTCAGATGGCTTGCCGCGATCGCAATCGATTGGGGTTACAGGCGGATCTGATGGGGGCGCAGGCTTTGGGTATTCGTAACATTCTTGCCCTCACGGGTGATCCGGTAAAAGTCGGTGATCATCCTGACGCCAAGCCCGTTTTTGATCTAGAATCAGTACGTTTGCTCCAGCTAATCAGTAAACTCAATAACGGTTTCGATGCTAATGACAAGCCATTGTCGGATGGAAAGACAGAGTTATTTGCTGGAGCCGCCGTTGACCCTCAGTTAAAAAGTTGGTCTGGATTACAACGTCGGTTTGAGCGTAAACTAGAAGCGGGTGCCCAGTTTTTCCAGAGTCAACTGATTGCTGATTTCCAGCGGCTGGAAATGTTTATGGATAAGATTGCGGCTGACACCGATAAGCCGATTTTAGCGGGGATATTTTTGATTAAATCGGCGAAAAATGCTCGATTTCTGAATAAATACGTTCCCGGTGTTAATATCCCCCAATCAATTATCGATCGACTGGCAGAAGCCGCCGATCCACTGCAAGAAGGGATGAAAATTGCCGCTGAACAAATCAAACTCGCGCAACAATTGTGTCAGGGTGTGCATATTATGGTGATTAAGCGAGAAGATTTGATTCCCCAGATTCTGGATTTAGCGGAAATCCAACCTCTGAATCGGTAAAATGAATTTCATAGACCGAAATGTTTTCGGTTGCGATCGCGATTTTCTAGATGTGCCATGGCACGTCTGGGAGTAGGGAAAGAGACAGTAATCGTGATTAAGAGTAGGTCTTTCAGCATTCGTCAGGAGATATTGGCTGATAGAGTGGGCAATGGCTCACCTTCCAGGCAATGTCCTGATTGACCGACTGGGAATAAGGATAAATCAGGTGTAGCTAAAACGTCAAAAATCATCCATTGAACAGCAAGGGTGTTGACGTTTAATTTTTGGGTTTATATTCAAGCTCTGAACTAAGGTTAGGGGCTTGATTTGAGGACAAAGGAACGGATGAATAAGACGGTAGATACCGAAATTTGTAACGTTACAGTGTATGATAACCAGGCGCTAGTCACGCGCCGAGGGGTTGTGCAGCTAACGGGTGAGGAACGGGAACTGGTGATTGCTAATTTGCCCGTAACCCTGCTGAGTGAGTCCGTTCAGGTGTCGAGTACGGGTCATGCAGGGGGGCGATTATTGGAGGTACGGACGGAAAAAAACAGCACTCGTGAAGGGACTCATCCCAAAGTTAGCCAACTGTCTGAAGAAATTGGTCAGTTAGAAGATCAAAGACGTCAGGGACAAGATATGCTGACGTTGCTGAATTTACAGCGGAATTTTATCAAAAATTTAGGCAATCAGTATCTAGAACGCTTGACAAAATCCCAAAATCCTGAACCGTTAAACTTGACTCAAATCGGGGAATTGCTGGATTTTGTCGGAGAACGGTGGCAGAATTTATCGGGTGCGATCGCGCAACAGGATCAGGAGCAGAAACAGGTTAACACTCAGTTGCAGGCGGTGCGAGGGCAGTTTCAGCAGCTCTCTACTCCCCAGATTCATGACAGTTTTAATATCATTGTCACCCTAGAACCAGTGGGGGCGGGTGAATTGGCGATGGAGGTTTCTTATAGGGTTAAGGGAGCAAGTTGGGAACCTGTCTATGATGTCCATTGGCAAGATAGCCAGCAAACCGCCCGACTCAGTTACCTGGCTCAAATTACCCAAAACACAGGTGAGGATTGGTTAGGTGTAGCGCTTACCCTTTCCACCGCTCAACCGGGGGTAGGGCGGCAAATTCCCCCAATTACGCCTTGGTATATTGATCTGCAACAGCCTAGCGCTTTGGCAAATCGGACAACAACCAACCCAAAGGAGCATAACGCACCTCGCCCCACATTGGTGAATATGCCCTTTGCGGGGATAGCGCCAGAACCTGAACCGACGATAGATGACGAGTTAGAGCGGTTGAGAGCCCAAAAGGAACTGGAGGAAAGTCCGGGACAAAAGGGTATTGTGACGTTTACCCTTGACAGTAAAGCAACGATTCCCAGTGATGGGGTGAGTCACAAGGTTGCCATTTTCCACAGAGATGATTATCCCTGTAGGGCTGAGTATGTGGCGATGTCGCGCCAACTTAATTTTGCTTACCTGAAAGCAACGGTGATGAATCCCTTGAATGGCGTTACTTTATTACCGGGACAGATAACTATCTTTCGCGATAATACGTTTATTGGTACTAGCAAAATCCCAAATATTGCCCCCGGTCAAGAGTTTCAAATCGATTTAGGTGTGGACGATGGGTTGAAAATTGAGCGGTATTTGGTGGAACGACAGATGGATAAGAAGCTGATTGGCAATCAGCAGCGGGAAGCGGTGACGTATGGGTATCGGTTAACGGTGGCGAATTTACGGGAGCAAGATGTCCAGGTTAAGGTGATGGAACAACTCCCAGTAAGTTGTCATTCTCAACTCAAAGTTCGGCTCACTGATGCTAATCCTCATCTGGAAATCGGTGAGTTGGGCGTGTTGGAATGGTGGCTGACTTTGCCTTCCCTTTCGTGTCAGGAGTTGTCCTATCAGTTTACAGTGGAGTATTTGCCAGAATTTAGGGTGATCGGATTGGATGTTTAGCAATTTTTGTCAGCCACTTAATCACTCCCTAGCACTCTAAGGATCAATTATACGTGTGAATTTGGGGATAGTTTTGGAATACGAAGAAAGCACAATGATTATAAAGAAATATTTATGCCAAGCGAGTTAACTGCTGAGATTCTAAGACAACATTCTGTCAAGGAGCGGAAAGCCCTAATTTTAGAACACGCCTCTTTAATTGATGCTACTCACATAACAGATGAAAAGTTGCGTAAAGCCTACAAATTAGGGACAATTATTTCCTCATTATCAAAAGATTATTTTTACTACCAAATTGAACAAAACAATCAATTAGAACAACAATCTCAACTCATTCAAACGAAAACAGATGATTTTGCCACAAATTTTATTGACTGGTTAGAAAAAGACTTTGAAAATAAAAAACAAATACTTGATCGGCATCCTAACCCACGCAATCTATTTGAGCTATGCGGAGCAAAATTACTGGTGACAAGCAATTCTGTCACCAGAAGTCTCAGCACAAAAATGGGACGTCTTTGGGAAGAAATATCCAACATTAGTCCTTACGTCATTGTACCAGAGTTTGAATTTAATATTAAAATCACTGGTATTGATATCGTCATTTTTTCAAACGAAACAGTTTATCTTGCACAGTTAAAAACTCTAAAAGGTACATTAACAGGCTCCCAAAAAACCAGAGCTGAAAAGGAGTTAAGTATTCATGAAAACCCCCTATTTATAGCTGCCTTTGATTTGGGTCAATGGACATTCTCAAATAGCAGTCAAATTCCTCGAATCGCAGGTTCAGAATTTTGGCAGAAAATTTGTATGGATTATAATTTTGTTGAAAACCATGTCAGAACTATGTTGCAGAGAATTGACAAGGCTTTCTCTCAATTGGCTGCCAGCGAAACTTCAAATAATTCTTAACTTGATTAATCAGTGCAATGAGCTGATACAAAAGCTAATCTTATACCAAGTTGCAGTCTAAGGTAGAATCTGTCATGCTGAGCATAACGCAGTGAAACGGAGTGACGCGAAGCATCTGTCCAGATTCTTCGCTTCGCTCAGAATGACATGATAGAACGCAACTTTGTATTAGCCTTTTTTAATCACTGCTCTGTAAATGAAATGGCATAAATTTTATAAAGGGAAAAGTGAGAGTTGTTCAACGAGTTCTTTCCCTGGCGGTTTATCTCCTTGAATCAAACTGTAAAGATAAGTCCCAATGGCTTTTGCTAATCCAACAGGTACAGCATTCCCAATTTGTTTATACTTAGACGTTATTGAACCATGAAAAATCCAGTCGTCAGGAAAGGTTTGGACTATAGCACACTCTCGCACAGTCAAAGGACGCAGTTCGACAGGGTGACACATATCTGTGGCTTTTTGCTGTGGACTTGTCGTCACAGTAGGTGAAGGCTTATCCCAGGACAATCGCCTGTAAAATCCGACTTTACCACCCCCTGACTTGTAAGCGCCCCCCATTGCTTCTTCTTTCAAATTTTCGGGTAAATATCTCCAGTTTTGTCCTGATTTGAGGAGTCTCAAATACTTTAAGCGCTTTTCTGAGTAAGGTGTAAACTCTGGATTTTGTTCAACTAAATTTGTTAACGCATCTCGTAAAGTACGCCACTTGGGTAAATCTCTACCGCATTGAGAATGGGTAGCCAAAGGAAATGTAATAGATTCACTATCTCTGGAACCAATAAACACAACACGCTCTCTATTTTGGGGAACCCCATAATCGGCAGCTTGTAAAAGGTTGTACACCACCTTGTATCCAAGTTCGTGCATTTCTGCCAGTACCACCTGAAGGGCTGCACCTCTCATTTCGTCCGGTTCTAAAGGTGGATAATCTGCGCCCCGTTGGTTAATGGGTCGGTGACGAATAGCAGCAGAAAGTAACCCTTTCACATTCTCCATCACGAAAAATCGGGGTTGAATGTCTCGAACAACACGGACAAACTCCATAAATAAACTGCCACGAGGGTCTAAGACTGAAGCCCTTTTTCCTGCTGTGCTAAAAGGCTGACAAGGTGCGCCACCTACCACCAAATCCACCTCATTCGGGCGTAATGCTCTCTCCTTACCTAAAACTCGACCCCCTTCTAAAAGTAAATCTTGGGTACTGATTGTTTCAATTGCTCTTGGGATAGCACTTTCATGAAGATAGGGTCGGTTAAGGGCTATGGTTTTTACCGAATCACGGTCTTTCTCAACCACGCTTACGGTATGAAATCCGGCTAGCTCTAAACCTAGGTCTAAACCAAAAGCTCCTGAAAACAGAGAAATAGAAATAGCTTTGCCATCTATCATGGCTGTCACTCCTACGCTAAATTACCCTTCTTTTTTTACGCCTTATCGTCTCCCTGGGCGCTTTGTCGTTGTAGTTATTGTATTGTAATGGTTTCAGGCATTTTTATTCAGAGGCGACTAGATAAGCTGTCATGCATATAAATTAGGTATAGGTAGGGGCTGCTGAATAAGTCTTGTGGTGGGGAGGCTCGCACTACAAGGATTTCACCATTATTGACATTAAGGTTTAAATGCCGAACAGCTTAAGACTTCTAGTCCATTTTAATGGACTTAAGCTATTAGCCCGGAGTTTGAACTCCGGGCTTTTGCTTTATTGAGACATTACTATTGACAATCCGACGCTTGATCCGCTCGTTTAACTGAGGCGCGATCGCTTGAGCATCGGCTGGATCAATAAGCTGAAGAAAGAGACGCTGGGCATCAATGCTGGAGTTCTCCACCGTTAGCTTTTATTGTGTCCACCTACTTATTGTAAACTTAGGGTTAGCATTGTCTACCCTAAGTTGATCAGTAGCGTTGAAATGAATAATTCGAGAACAGTGTTCGATCAAACAGAAATGGTTTCCGGAGTTGGAGTCCTCTGAACCCGCTGACTTGTAACCACCAATTGCACATCAGTGGGGGCTGAAACTAATCCTCGACGTACAGGACGCACGGGACGGTTATTCGCTAGCGCTAATTCACAACTGGACAAAATCTTGGCGAGTACTATTTTCATTTCAAATTGAGCAAACGCCATACCAATACAACGCCGTGCGCCACCGCCAAACGGCAAATATTCATAAGGAGAAAAATGATGTTCGAGAAAACGTTCTGGCTTGAATTGTTTCGGTTCAGGGTATAAATCCTGCCGTTGATGGGTCAAATAGATGCAGCCCACCAAGACTGTATCGGGTTCAAGTTGATACCCCATTAACTCCACAGGCGATCGCACCACCCGTGGGAAGGTCAACATACCCACTGGGTAAATCCGCAGGGTTTCTGAGCAAACGGCATTTAAATAGGGCAAGCGAAACAGGGTACTGGGGTCTGGGTTATCTAAACTATCCAGTTCCTCTAACAGCTTCTGGCGTACTTCTGGCAGCTTGTGAATCCAGTACAACGCCCACGTTAGAGCCGTCGCTGTGGTTTCGTGACCTGCGACTAACAACGTCATTAATTCATCTCGTAACTCCGTATCAGTCATGGGTTGTCCCGCTTCATCACGGGCAGACATGAGCATACTCAAGATGTCTGTACGAGAGTCGTCCGGTTGGTCTCGACGTTCATTGATTTCATCATAGATGAGTTGGTCAATTTGCTGTCGTTGGCGCAAAAAGCGTCCCCAAGGACTCCATGCCCCTAAATCTTGTCGCAGGATGGGAAAATAAAGCGCACTGACCCTGCCAGGGGTACTGCTTTGGTCAAGCATCATACTTAGAAGTTGCTCAAGTTTATGGTAACGCTCTCCCTCATATAAGCCGAACACAGCCTGTAATATCACCCGTAGTGAGATTTGCTGCATGAACGAACGAACAGAGAAGGATTTCCCAACTTCCCACTGGTGTAAAACTTGCTCTGTGATCTCGGCAATTAATTCTCCATAAGCTTTCATTCGTTCTCCATGAAAGGGAGGCATCATGAGCTGACGCTGACGGCGATGAGACTTCCCACTTAAGGTGATCACCGATTGGTTACCCAACATGGGTTCAAATAGCTCATTGTACTCTCCAGAAGCATCAAACTCTTTTGTCTCGCTGGTTAAAATCTGCTGAAGCGCTTGGGGATTGCTAACAAAGACAAGAGGGGTAAATTTCTTGCCCAGCGGAACTGTAAAAATGTCGCCATAGTTTTGATTACAGGCTTCCATATAGGAAAATGGCTTGGCGATCCAGTGGATCATCTGTAACATAGCTGGAGCCTGCGGACCGTCTGGGAGTTGCATAGTAGCTTTTCCTTAGAGATTTTCTTCTTAAGATATCAGAGGTGCAACAAATTTGAATGGCACGACTAGAAGCGATCGCGCCAAGGTGTTAATCTCCAGAGTACTCTAGTTAATAGCGATCGCAATAATTATAGGGGTTATGAATGAAACTGTTTGTGCCAGGTCGCCTTTGTCTGTTTGGTGAACACAGCGATTGGGCGGGAGGCTACCGCCGCCTGAATCCTCAGCTTGAAAAAGGCTACACCATTATCACAGGAACCAACCAGGGACTCTATGCCAACGTCAAGCCCCACCCTAATCATTTCATTCTTCACGCTTCCCTGAGTGATGGTATTCGTCCAGAACCCATTCAGTTACCCATGGAACGCTCTGTTCTCCTTGCTGAAGCCCAAAAGGGAGGATTTTGCAGTTATGCGGCTGGCGTCGCTTATCATTTTCTTACCTATTTCCAAGTAGGTGGCGTAGAAATCGATAACTATCGCACTGATTTACCCATACAGAAAGGGTTATCATCCAGTGCCGCTATTTGCGTTTTAGTCGCACGCGCCTTTAATCATTTATATGATCTGAAAATGAATCGGCGAGGCGAAATGGAATATGCTTATCTGGGTGAGACAACTACACCCTCTCGCTGCGGACGTATGGATCAAGCCTGCGCTTATGGGAATCAACCAATTGCCATGATTTTTGATGGCGCATCGGCGGATATTATCGAGCTAAATGTTCCAAAAGATTTGTTTTTTGTCATTGTTGATCTGGGCGCGAGTAAAAATACCCAAGAAATTCTCAGTCGGCTGAATCAGTGTTATCCCTTTGGTACTGATAACGTACAGAAGAATGTACAGCACTATCTCGGCACTATTAGTTATCAAATTACTCAAGAAGCTGTTGAAGCACTGCAAGCAGGAGATGCTCCCAATCTGGGTCAGTTGATGACAAAGGCTCAAGCTGAATTTGATCGCTATCTCATCCCCGCTTGTTCCCAACAATTGATGGCTCCCGTTTTGCACCAACTGCTCAATTATGAGCCGATTCAACCTTATATTTTAGGGGGGAAGGGTGTAGGTTCTCAAGGTGATGGCACTGCCCAATTTATTGTAAAAAATAAGACTAATCAACAAAAAGTTATCCGAATTATTCAGCAAGACTTTCCCCAAATGCATCCCTTGACGCTAACTATTCATGCCAATTCCGAGTAGTCTTGACCCTTCACTTTGCTAGTTGGGCATTCTGATCATGAAAAAATATAAAAAATTACAACAAACGATTTAAGGTTCATTTAGTGCAAGCAATAAGCCTTGATAGGTAAAAAACTGACACAATAGCGAGCGAGACGCAAAGCCTGCGGCATGGCTTCGCTTAACGCACTACAACAACCTCTCCCTGTTCCTTGTTCTCTCCCCTCACCCCCATACTGATTCAGCAACCCTTAACTAGAGTTCACCCTAGTTATTAGATTCCAGGAATCCTTGTTCAATGAGAAACTCTTTCGCTACCTCACCCGGTTCCCGTTGTTTCCCAGTTACCTGGTAATTGAGACGTTGCATTGTCTCATCTGTAATTGTTGCCGAAAGCTTGTTGAGTATCGTGGCAATTTCTGGGTTTTCTTCTAGGACTTCCTGACGCACAACGGGCGCAACTTCATAAGGAGGAAAGAAGTTTTTGTCATCTTTAATTCTGACCAAATTGAGAGCGCTGACTTCTCCATCTGTAGCAAATCCAACGGCAATATCAGCTTGATCTTGAGCCAAGGCTTGATACCTCAATGCGGCATTCACGGCTTTATACTCTGCTAGTTTAAAATCACCGTACACTTGCTTCAGCCCGGATAATCCATCGGGACGCCCTTGGAACTCATAGGTGCCAACCATCTTCAGTTCATTAGCTTGAGGCACTATATCAGAAATCGTTTCAATTCCATACTGTTGGGCATCATCGGGCGTCATAAACAGCGTGTATGTATTATTCATGGGAGCGGGTTCCAGCCATTCTAAATTAAACTGTTCCGCATACTCCTGGGAAACGATTTCATAGACTTCTTGGGAATCGCTATTCCGGGGACGCTTCAAAATTGTGATCAATCCAGTCCCTGTATATTCTGGATATAAATCAATTTCTCCCGATTTGAGACTCTCATGAGTCACCTGAGTCCCCCCTAAGTTAAGTTTGCGTTCTACGGGAAAGCCTTCCTCTTCTAATACCAGCGCATACATTTCTCCTAAGATAAATTGTTCAGCAAAATCTTTTGAGCCAACTCGAATCGCTCCTGATTCTGCACTATTACCACCGCAACTGCTGAGGGTGGCGATCGCGAAAAGAGTTAGTAATGGTAGAATTACCAATTGACGGATTTTTTGCATTATGCAGGTTTTCTGGGTTTTCTTCCAAGGGTTTAGCCAACACAATTCTAGCTGTAGAGACGCGCCATGGCGCGTCTCTACAATACAATGAGGACCAATGATGATTCAATTACTGAATCTCTAAGGGCATTTGCCCAGATAGTAAGGCTTTGGTCGAAGACTCACCTGCTTTTTTCAACTGTCGCGTTAGTTGCAGATTCAACAAGACTAAAGCCAGGGATTGACCAACGAGGGCGAATAATACTGATGTTCCCGCCGTATATTCGATGCTAGCCCAAGGAAACGCCGAAAATAGCCATACCGCAGGTTTTACTAATGGGGACATGGACAAGACTTCCAGAATAATTGGCGGTAAGATAATCAGTCCACCAACCACCGTTGCAGCCCAAACCGCCCGCTTCGGTGTTTTCATCAACAGCATAAGCTGTCCAATTGAAGCATAGAAAACGATGAGACTGACAGTTACTAATAGTCCCAAAATCGCGGGTGTCTTGTATTCACTGGGCGACCACAGCAGAATCCATGGCAGTAAAATAGCAGACGCGATCGCTAAATTCAAGAAAATCGCCACAGGCGCTGGACTGGTTCTGCCCCAGATTAAGTCTGCCATAATTCCAGCCTTGCGGGACGAGCGTTTGGCATGGCGGTAACGCGCCCAATCTTGCATCGTTTGACGATGGGGACTCAACGCTGCAATTAACCCTAAAAATAGGATCAAGTTAAACACCAGCAGGATTTCTAGATTCTCAAACAATCCTTCAGCATAACTTTTCCATTCATGTACCTGAGGATTTAGGGCAAATCCGAGAATCATCACTTCAAAGCAAGCCGTTAACCGATAACTTTGTCGCTTACTCAGTAAGGTAGCCGTGGGATTGTGAAAATTTCGATTTAATCCCTGCCAAATCCAGTAACTCCATAAACCCGCATTGAGAATGGCAAATCCTGCCATCATCCAGATTGTCTGTCCGAGAGAGAGATAAAACCAACCCAAGTCCCAAAAATCACCGTTTGGATATGTATTAACGACATTGAGAGAACTCGAATCAATCAGGTACGGTAACAAAATTGCCGGATTAAATAAGGTCAGCCAATCCGTGGGGTCATGGTTCATACCCCCGTCAATAACGCTGGTGCTAATCGACAGGAATAGGAGAATTGCGCCACCCCCCAACCACGCTTGAAAACCGCCCAACCAATTACCGACTAAGCCAAAAAGTAACGCCCCACTGAAAAAGAATAGGCAACTAGCACCTAGAACCGTGTAGAACGCTAGAATTTGACTCAAAGCAATGTGACCTGCCAAACCCGCCACCAGATGCAAGGGCAAGGCGAGGGCGGCGACTAGATAAAGTAACAGGGGGACTCCCAATAATTTGCCGCCTAAAATACTCAGCGTTGAACCCGGAGTCAACCGTAGAAAATTCAGCGTACCCCGACGTTCTTCCTGAGACAAATCACTAATCAGCATATAAGTGCCCACGACTAACAGGGCAAAAATACCGATTAGGCTGAGTCCCAAAAATACATCCTGCCACCAGAGTGACCAATTGATCACAAATCCACCCAAACCATCGGATAGACAGGCGGGAATTGTAGAATATTCCTCAGTTGAACCTGTACAATAACGGTTGTAAACCATCATGGTATCTTTAGCTACGGGTAATTTACCCGCGAAAGCCATCAGCAGCAGTAACTGTCCCAGGAAAGACATGGGGACGGCAATTAAAATATTGCGGGGTTTAAGCCGTCCTTTGATTTCCCGAAATAACTGGGGATTCCATTCGCCCAGTTGGTTAACTAAATTCAGTGCCATCGTAATCTCAGTCTCCGTAGGTAAAAGCTTATAGTGTTCTAACTCGATAAGTTTTGTGCGTCCTCCAGTTCGTTCCCGATGAGCGAATACTCAACAACTCATCATTACAAGTCGTTCTTCTCCTTCTCAATTAATCACCTCTCCCCCAATCCCTAATCCCCATCTTCCCGACAAAATTCCAAAATTGAAACATTGATTCCGGTCAGGGGGGTCAATTAGCCGTTATCATAAGAGACTGCCTGGTCAGTCATAAGGTTCAGGTGTCCACGTTTTGAAATTGTCCCCAAGATTACACGATAAGTTATGGCACAGCAGCACTACCGCATTACCCTTTTGCCCGGTGATGGCATTGGTCCAGAAATTATGGCAGTCGCGGTAGATGTGTTAAAGGTGATTGGCGCACAGTTCGACCTTAGCTTTGAGTTCACTGAAGCCTTAATCGGAGGGGCGGCAATTGATGCTACTGGGGAACCCCTACCGACTGACACCCTGGAAAAATGTCGCCATAGCGACGCTGTTTTACTGGCTGCCATCGGCGGTTATCAATGGGATAACCTGCCGCGCCATCAACGCCCGGAAACGGGTTTGTTGGGATTACGAGCAGGATTAGGTTTATTTGCCAATTTGCGACCTGCCACCATATTACCCCAACTCATTGATGCCTCAACCTTGAAACGGGAGGTGGTTGACGGGGTGGATATTATGGTGGTGCGAGAATTGACAGGCGGGGTTTATTTCGGTCAGCCGAAGGGTATCTTTACCACTGAAACGGGGGAAAAGCGCGGTGTAAATACGATGGCGTATACCGAAGCCGAAATTGACCGCATTGGACGAGTGGCATTTGAAACCGCTCGCAAACGCCAGGGTAAACTGTGTTCGGTTGATAAAGCCAATGTTCTCGAGGTATCTCAATTATGGCGCGATCGCATGACTCAATTAGCGGCTGAGTATCCGGATGTGGAGTTATCTCATCTGTATGTTGACAATGCTGCCATGCAGTTAGTCAGGGCACCTAAGCAGTTTGATACGATTGTCACGGGCAATTTATTCGGAGACGTGCTTTCTGATGCGGCGGCGATGCTCACTGGAAGTATTGGCATGTTACCCTCTGCCAGTTTAGGGGAAAAAGAACCCGGCGTTTTTGAACCCGTTCACGGTTCCGCCCCGGATATTGCTGGACAAAATAAGGCAAATCCCTTGGCTCAAGTCTTGAGTACGGCAATGATGCTACGCTATGGGTTGAATCAACCAACGGCGGCTGACCAAATCGAGCAAGCCGTTTTTAAAGTTTTAGAGAAAGGTAACCGTACAGGGGATATTATGTCAGCAGGAATGACCCTTGTCGGTTGTCAGGAGATGGGAAATGCTTTGATTGAGATTCTCAAACAGCCATAAGTTAAATCAACCAGGAGCGCAGCGACTCGCTCTACAGCGAAACGTCCGACAAGAATCATGGTGGTGAATTAAACAATAGGGTTAGGCGGGTGGTATACACATCACAGCAATGGCAAGAAGAGTATCAAGACACTCGGACAGGGTTACCGATGTTGTTAGACCCGGGTCTTCTCAGAGCCGCTCGGCAGATATACCATACCTATTATGAAGTCCATCCCCATCTAACCCAACGTCCCATGGGTGTGGCAATTGACCGTTTTACCTATCGTGGCAAGTTGATTTTTCGGGCGAAACCGATTCTTTTACCGCAAGAGTGTTTTGTACCACTGAGTCAGCTTGAGGCGGAAATGTATTAGTCATTTGTCATTTGTCATTTGTCATTGGCAACCAGTGAAATGGTGCTTGACACTGCCGAAACGGTATGACCTGTTTTCCAACCTAAAACGATCATACCGTGAGAAATGTGAAGCCTCGCGTCTTAAGACCGAGGCGTAACATCAGCTCAGAATCCACTCTCTTTTAAGGAGTGGAGATGTCAACCGACAATGGCAGTTGCTAGGAACATGACTCCCACCGAGCAAATTGCCAAGCCGAAAACCCGCAGGATAGCCAATGCATTCTCACTCCATCGCTTGAGGATAAGTTGACTTGCCATCATCGCGCCGAAAGCAATAATCCCTTGAATGAGCGTAAATCCCAGCAGGTATGCCGCTATCGGATTCATCTCGGCACCAATAATGGCTTCTCCATAAGCATAACCATGAAACAATCCCGCGATCGCAGCCAGTCCAGTTAACACTTTATAATCTAGACGGTATTGCCCTATCAGCATTGCCCCAAACAAAACCACCGAAGCGGCAATTGCCAGTTCAGTCATCGGCAAATCAATCGCTAACAGGTGAATCCCTGTACCTACCATTGCCGTTAACAAAAAGGCAACCGGAATAAAACCACCCCGAACAAGATTCGCGGCTAATAAACCCACAGCCACAACAAACGCCAAATGGTCAAATCCGATAACTGGGTGCGCGAATCCAGAGAGCAACCCTTCCCAGACATTGGCAGGGGTTCTACCCCCAACCGGGTGGTGAGCGGCGGCACGTTCAGCCGCCCCTAAGACACCAATCCAAACCAACAGAGCAATCTGAACCCAGTCAAATCCTGGTTTTTTTAGAGTAGAGCGTTTTAACGGATAGTGCCGCATAGTAGACTGTTTAAACTTCAATCGTTCACACCTCATCAATGACATATTTGGGAAAGGCGGATTTATTATAGCGGTTCTCAGTGTCGGGGCGGGTTTAGTTTCATCTGGGATTAAGGATAGCTGGGGAAGCTGGAGGAGATGAGGGTGTCGCAACACTCAACACTCAAAACTAAGTCAGGGCGGGTTTTGCACAAACGTTACCACCAATAGCCAAGCTGAAAATCCCTAAACCCGCCCCTACACACTCAAAACTTCCTCATCCCTGATTTGCCATCACAAAATTAGAAAAACTGAGTTGATTTACCTGATGCCATTGGTAAATCTGTTCGCGAAAGCCCTTCCACTGCTCGTAAACCTCTTTAAACGTACTATCTTGAGCAGCATTCTCCTCATATATCTCAAAGGATGCCTTCTGAGCCGCTTGCATAATCTCTTGAGAATAGGGCGTCAGCTTCACCCCAGCCTCCAGCAGTTTTCCTAGGGCTTGTTGATTTAAGGCATCATACTGTGCCAGCATATTTAGGTTGGCGTCCATGGCTGCCGTTTTGAAGACTTCCTGATACTCTTTGGGCAATTTATCCCACTCTGCCTTATTCACTTGCACTTCTAAGGTTGCTCCTGGCTCCCACCAACCGGGATAGTAGTAAAATTGAGCCGCATCCTGCAAGCCCAGCTTCTCATCGTCATAAGGACCCACCCATTCAGCCGCGTCAATTGCCCCCCGTTCTAGTGCCAGGTAAATCTCGCCACCGGGTAAAACTTGGGCATTGACTCCTAACCGGGACATCACGTCACCCCCTAATCCAGGAATCCGCATGGTCAAACCCTGGAGTTCCGCCACTGAGTTAACTTCCCGCTTAAACCAGCCGCCCATCTGAGTTCCCGTATTCCCAGCCGGAAAGTTAATCACGCCGAAGTCACTATAAAGCTTGTGCATCGCCTCTAAACCACCACCATGGTATAACCAGGCATTCTGTTGTTGGGCGTCTAAACCAAAGGGAACAGCCGTGCCAAATGCCAAGGCGGGATTTTTGCCGATGTAATAATAGCTAGCGGTGTGACCACATTGCACCGTGCCAGTTTGTACTGCATCTAGCACCTGTAATCCGGGTACAATTTCACCAGCAGCAAAGGGCTTAATCGTGAACCGTCCATTGGTCATTTCACTGACACGCTGGCTGATGGTTTGGGCGCCGCCAAAAATAGTATCCAACGATTGGGGCCAACTCGTTGCCATGCGCCATCGAATTCTGGGTTGGCTAACGCTTTGCGCCCCTGAATTAGTGGCGGTTGGGCGACACCCCGCTAAGGCGGCGGTGCCTGTTGCACCAATAACAGCATTCCCGATAAATTTTCTGCGTTTCATATTCGTTATTTGTCATTTGTCATTTGTCATTTGTCCTTTGTCCTTCGTCATCCTCAAGGGAGCGCCAAGCAAGTTATATCATGTCCGGTTGAATACTCACATTTAGGTGGAGACAAGGCAGAAGGCAGAGGGCAGAGGGCTACCCGGTTTTCCAGACGTTCCGCCGGAACGTCTCTACCATAAGATGTGTTGTAAGCTGTCCTTAAAATTGCCTTTGCCCTAGAAATCCTCAAACTCCTAGCCGAACCACCGAGCAAGCGCCAGGATTGAGAGTATGTCGCGATCGCTCTAACCAACCGATTTGTTAACCTGGACAAGAAGAGACACTCATTCTATGATGTGAATAAGCTGATTTTTGGCGGGACGAAGCGGGGGCGCATAACCCCTACTCAGGTCAATTTGCTCGAAATACCCTTCGATACGGGCAAACAAAGCGGGGCTTTCTTCGATATCGATCTCGATAGTGTTAGTTTGGGTAAGAGTCGGGGAACAATATTGCGTTTTTTGTTCCTCACTCAAACCCTTCTCAGAGAGTCGCTGTAGGCGATCGCGATATTCTGCCAAGGTATTCTGACTGTTAGGATAATCTAGTATTGCATTGTCGAGAATCGCGATCGCGCCGTCCCAATCCTCGATACAAATAGCTTGATTCAATTGTCCCGTGGTATCTTGGGCTTGACTGGGTAAGCCAATCAAACTCGCCAGACTTCCCAGTAAAATACCGCTACAGAGTTGTTTCCAGTTCATTATTGTGTTTTTTAGTAATTGATAGTTTTGCCAGCTACAATCGCGAAAAAGTCAATTCCGCGATCGCGTCTGGGTTTGCCAATAGAGTATTTAAGTATCACTCACTATTGTTATCTATCGTCGTATAAGCAGCCAGCCTGGTGGAGTGATACACGATCGTTGTTTAAAGTAAGTTCAACCATCTCACTTTTAACGTTGCTAAAAGAAACGTTCAGCGTGCAATTATTAGGATCGGGATCGGTTGCTTCTGCAAACTGCCACTCATAATTAACCCAGTCTGTCTGCATTTCGGGTTCTCCTAATTCCTGCAAAAGCTGTTCTAAAACGGCTCGATCGTTCATACCTTTTTCAAAACGGACTGCAATCTCTTTAAACTCAGTCGCAGGAACAGGAGTGGTAATATCAACAGCGACACAGCGAGGATTGTTGTCTTCACAGTCCCTAATCTCATCAACATTCAAATTATCCAACTGGTCGTCAGAAAACTTGGCAGAGAGGAAATTGCCATGCTCATCTCTCCATATATATGAGGAATAAAGCCTATTTATTTTCCCCGGACGACCGATAATTGTAGCGACTTCAGCGTAGCTCATGCCAACGTCAATTTGCTGGGCATAGCCTTCTACACGATCGCTCAGAGGTGTTTCTTCAGTCTTGGGGAGCGATTCGTTAGTACAGTCATAATCTAATTGATGTACATCGCTTAACCCTGTTTCAGAAAGTTGTTGGAGGCGATCGCGATATTCTCCTAATGTAGTTTGACTGTTAGGATAATCTGAGATTAAATCGTCGAGCAGGGCGATCGCGCCGTCCCAATCCTCCATACAAATCGCCTGATTGAGTTGATCAGTTGTGTCGTGGGCTTGACTTGGCGATTCCTGACAACCCAGGAGTCCTGCGATTAAAATTCCCGTAAGGTAAGGTTTCCAGTTCATCATTGCGTTTTTAGTAATTGATAGTTTTTCTAGCTACAATTGCGAAAAAGTTAGTTCCGCTAATTTAACGATGTTCCCAAGAGGTTAATAACAATTAATAATTGAGCCCGTCGCGTGTAATCCATACCCTGACCTGCATTTCCCTTTTTGCCCTCGTTCGTTTTATTGCGATCGTTTATTGTGACTTGATATAACTCGTTTTCCAACCGCCTCGCAATAACAAACCCCGTCTTATTGAAAAATGGCGAAGGTATTGTTGGAGAAACCGGGTTTCTGGCGAAGGATTTGGGTTCAGACCTCGATCGCCTCCAAATACTCCGACAAAAAATCAATCAGGTCCATCGATTCAGCGATAAAGCCCATCGCATCGCTAAATTTGGGGACTTGAACCAGGGAGGAAAAATGAGCGATCGCCTCCTGTTGTTTGGCTTTCTGGAGATACTGGAGATATTTCAACAGATTCTTCCGGGCATTATCCGCCTTTTTTTCCGGGCAATGCCCAGAATTGAGCCAGAGCAAAACCCGTTCGTTCAAACTGGCAAAGTCCTGAATTTCCATGTCTTTAAGCTGTTTGGAATGCTTAGAATATTGCAACAGGAGTTGCTCCGGCCCCAGACCCCGTTGGGTCGCGAGGCTTTGGCGAAAGGCTAAACTGGCGCGAGTCCCCACCATACCGGCAATCAGTTTGAAGTGAATCTCCTCCAACTGTTTATGGTTGCGAACAAAATCCGCAACTTTCACCCAAGCGCGGCGATCGGGCCACCAGTAGGGGGGTAAAAAAACCGATCGCCCCGTTTTCTCATCTTTGTGCAGCAAGCCAATCAAATCCCCCGGATCGCTCATCTGACCCAAGAAGAACGGGATGACGGGCAGTTTCTGGCGCTGACGGTAGAAATGGCTAATAATTTCTGATTTGCCAATCCCATGCTTGCCCACCAGGAGGATATTTTGCTCCGGTGGGGTCAGTTCCAAAACTTGATAAAGTTCGCGAGCATCAATACGAATCATTTTCTTCGATACGCATATTCAATTCAAGAGTTAGCAAAAATCTAGAATAATCATAATTTAACAGATTTTTAATTGAAATTCATTCGATTCCATAATGCCATAAAGCGATCGTCAGTCCGAGTCTTTTTATCAATTTGTGTGCGGGTCAAGTTGATGTCATTTCCACAAACACCTAATTTAGCACCCCGCAAGTCCGCATCCGTCAAATTTGGAGAACCTAAACTTCCCAAATCCATCTGCATTTTGCGTAAATCTGCCCCCGTTAGATCGGCATAACTAAATCGACTCATGGACAACCGAGCCGATTGAAAAATTGCCTTTTGCATCGTACTATTGTGAAAATCAACATTCTGAATTAATGCTTCATAAAAATCAGCATCGGTAAAGTTTGCCGCCGATATCTTGGCGATATTTTCCAAGGAAGCATTTTGAAAGTTGGCACGGGTAAAATTGGCGCGATCGAGGTTTGTCCGGCTTAAAAATGCCCCGGTTAAATCCGCATCCGTCAAGTCTGACTGACTGAGATTTGTATTCTTCAAACCAGCTTGAACTAACTTTGTTCCTCGTAAATCACAACCAGATAAATCAATATTGCTTAATTGCAGTACGCTCAAATCTTGTCCGACTAAATCGGTTTTGGGATTCAAACCTGCCAATTTTAACTGTTCTAATAAACCGGGCGATCGCGATTCTCGGAAGGTTTGAATAATTTCTTCAATGGAAGGGGACATGCGATCGCCAAACTTAGCATCTCGGGTTTTTGCAGAACTCAAATTTGCCCCTTCCAACTGCGCTCCTAATAACTGCGCTCCTGTCAAATTCGCCTCAGTTAAATCGGCATTTCGTAAATCCGCACCATTCAAATTCGCTTGCGTCAAATTTGCTTGTACCAAGTTAGTCTGATTTAAGTTAGCATTCTCTAAATTAGCCCCTTCTAAATTAGCACCGCCTAATATCGCCCCTGCCAAATTCGTCGATTGTAAATTGATGCCCTGCCAATCCACCCTCACCAAATATGCACCTGCCAAATCTTGCCCCTGTAAATCAACGCGGCGGTTTTGATTGGCAATTTCCCAAATCACCTGATATTTTTCATCCCACTGAGTCGAATCATCAATCTGACAATCTGCAAAATGGGCTCCCTGTAAATTAGCACCCCGTAAATCAACGCCACTGAGGTTGACACCTTGCCAATAACTTCGAGATAAATTTAAGCCCCGAAAGTTAGCACCCTGCAAATTTGCACCCCGCAATGCCACCTCAACAAATTGCGCCACTTTTGACAAATCTGCACCTTGTAAATTCGCCCCTTGAAGCTCTACATTGTCTAACTTTGCACCCGTCCAATTGATATTTTTTAGATTGGCATTACTCAAATAACAACCCTGTAAATTCGCTCCCTCCAAATCAGCATTTTCTAAATCAGCTTCTTCTAAATTCGTTCCATCATCACTCCAATCAAAGGTGACGTGACAAAGCCTCGCATCTCGCAGACAGGCTCCCTGTAAATATGCACCGTTAAAAGTCCCATGACTGAGGTTTGCACCCGTTAAATTAGCTTCAGAAAAGCTGCTATCTTCAAATTCTGCATAGCTCAAATCTGCACCGACAAAATTGGCACCGCAAAAATTAGCATAGTTGCCTTCAAGCTGTTTTAGATTTGCACCGTTTAGATTGGCATTTTCTAGATTTGCTTCTTCTAAATTTGCCCCTTCCAAATTGGCATTTTCTAAGTTGGCGTTTTCCAAGTTTGCGGCTGTCAAGTTGGCGTGACTGAAATTGCATCCCCGCAAATCCATCCCAGCAAAATTTGCGTTTTCCAAATTGGCATTTTGGTAATCTTTTCGATCCGAAGATGGGTTGGCAGTTTCCCACAGTTCCCGGACGCGATCGCTCACATTTAACGCCCCAGAAATCGCTGTTCCAATCAAATTTGCTTCTTCCAGGTTCGCCCCTTCTAAATTGGCATTTTCTAAATTTGCATGACTTAAATCGGCTTGTTCTAAATTCGCATTAGTGAAATTGACACCCGTTAAATTTGCACCGCTTAACTGACATCTTTCCAAGTATGCTTCACTGAGATCGGCATTCGTCAAATCTGCTGCAAAATCCTCTTGATTAAGAAGTTGCCAAACCAACCGCCATTTCGGATCGAGTTGGGTGTTTTGATTGATTGTCGTTCGGGTTAAATTGACTTGATTGAGATTGGCATCTCGCAGATCGGCATCATTCAGATTTGCGCCTGCTAAGTCTGCACCAGTGAGGTTTGCATGACTAAGATTTGCACCGAATAAATCAAATAACTTGTGATTCTGAAGATTGGCATGACTGAGGTTTGCTTGTCGGCATGATAATGGCAAATAGCCTATCACTTTCTCTAACTCGCCCCTCATTTTCTCTAAATTGGCACGGCTGAGATCGGCGCGATCGAAGTTTGTTTTGAATAGATAAGTCCCTTTTAAATTTGCCCCAACCAAACTCGCGCCTACAAAATTACAGTTGCTCAAATTAGCATTTTCTAAGTTCGCACCATCCCAGTTAACTCCTTGGAAATCCTGATCTCTCAAATCCATTCCCTGGAGATCCTGTCCCGAATAACTTTCGTTTTGTAATTCCCACAAAATCTGTCCCATGCGATCGAATTGAGTTTGGTTATCGATCGCCGCATTTTTGAGATTGGTTCTGCACAGATTCGCACCCCGAAGATCGGCACCGCACAGACTTGAATGACCAAAATCCGAGTGTCCTAAATCGGCATTTTGGAAGTTGACACGGTTACAAATTGCCTCTCGAAAATTCCCTTGTGGCAGTTTGGCGCGATCGCAATTTGCACCCGATAGATTGGCTTGGCTGAAATTTGCATCCGTAAAATTAACGTTTTGAAAATTGGCATTTTGTAAGCTAATTTGACTGAAATTAACTTGATGACAGGAAATGAGGGAAAAATTAGCGCGATCGCAGGTTGTACCCTGCAAAATTGCCCCCGTAATGGCTACCATTTCTAAGTTAGCATCCTGTAAATTTGCCCCCGTAAGATCGCTGCGATTCAGGTTGGCTTGGCTTAAATTCGCCCCCGATAAATCTGCATGACTTAAATTTGCTTCTCGTAAATTAGCTTCGCTGAGATTCTGATTGCGTAAATTTTGGGAACTGAGATTGCCGTTACAAAGGTAAACTTTGACGAGTGTTGCTCCCTGCAAGTTCATCTCGTGCAAATCTGCACCGGACATCTCTGCATCCGTCAAGTTTGCACCCGAAAAATTGATTGAATTAAATTTTGTTCCTGTAAAATCAACAGATTCTAGATCGGCTTGACTAAAATCAATTCGAGTTAAAGTTGAACTGTTAAAACTCCCTTTTTTTAGATTCGCACCACTAAAGTTAACATCGGTTAATTCGAGGGCGATTAATTTTAATCCCTGCAAATCTTGTTCCTGGAGTTCGAGGTTTTGGGTATCTTGATTTGCTAATTGCCAAAACAATTTCCATTTCGGATCGAATTGGGTATTTTCATCAATAACGCTGAGTCTCAGATCGGCTCCCGTCAGGTTCGCGCCGAGGAAATTAGCACCCCGCAAGTCGGCACCATTGAGGCTGACATTTTCCAGGTTTGCATCGCTGAAATTGCAATTTCTGAGCTTGGTTTTACAGAGAGCGGCATTGCTGAAATTATAGCCTCGAAAGTCGCGATCGCTCAGATCTCCATTTTGGAACCACAATCCCTGTAAATTGCCCTCGGCATGGGTGGGGTTGAAGAGTTTCCACAGCGCCAAACCTCGCGCATCTAAACGGGTGCGATCGTCAATTAAAACATCTTCCAAACAAGAATTCTCTAAACGAGTACCACTCAAATTTGCGCCCCGAAAGTCTGCTCCTTTAAAATTGGAGTTTTGCAAGAATGTGTGTGATAAATCAGCATTTTGAAAGTTTGCTATCGAAAAGTCGCAGCGATCGCAATTAATTCCATTTAATTTTGCTTCATTAAAATTGGCTTCCTTAAAACTCGCTTTCATCCCAAAAACTTGCGTTAAATTGGCATCTTGAAAGTTAGAACCGCTTAAATTTGAACTGGTGAGGCTACATTTCGTGAAATTTGCTCCAGAAAAATTAATGTTTTGTAAATCGGATTCATCTAAATTCGCCAAGGATAAATCAGCATCGGAACAGTTCCGATTCTCATTTCTCAAATTCACCAACTCCCAAACCAATTTCCACTTGGGATCGAGGCGGGTATTTTCATTAATTTGACTATCCTGAAGATGAGCCCGTTTCAGATCGGCACCCGTCAAATCAACATCTTCTAAATTTGTCCCCCGCAAAACAGCAGAACTTAAAGAAACACCTTGTAAATTTTTTCCTTTTAAGTTGCGATCGCTCAAAATTGTACTCGATAAATCTGCCCCTGGTTGGAGTTGTTCATCGGTGACGGGTGGGCGGCTGCTGTTAAACCTTTGATTCCGCTTCGGTTGAAGGTTCTGATTCGGTAGTTCCCGACTACTCCGGCGACGACGACGGGGCGGGTTTCCAGTATTTTCACGTTCCGACATGGTAAATCTCTCCCCTTGGAATATCCGACTTCTATTGTATGGCGCTGGGCGCTGGAGTGTGAGGATGCTTGGAGAAAATTGTGTGATGACTCTTGACAATGGGTGCGATGTCCTTATGGGTACTGACCTCCATTAAAATGGAATGGGCGATCGCTCCAAGAAAAGTTGATTATACTGAATCATTCCAGCTAACCACCCATATCAAATAATTAGGCGGACAATTTTCTACTTAATCACCCCAAATTGGGGGATTAGACTGAAATATTTCTACCTAATCCGCTGTATTGGAGGATTAGGCAGAAGTTTCCCTTGTGGCGTTCAGACCATTTGACAACTTGATTAGGAGGACACCAACGTGACTGATGAACAACATTCTCTGCTGAAAGCTTCAGACATCAATTCAATGGAGGCGTTTGAGTTTCGTCATCCGCTTAACCCCAATTCAGAAATTTATTTACGCTTCCTTGGGCGTGCTGTCGGTCTTAAACGCATTGGCGTGACGATCGCTCGTGTACCTCCAGGTAAAGAATCTTTCATTTACCATGCTCACCAGAATGAAGAAGAATGGGTTTACATCTTGTCAGGTCGAGGGATTGCGGAAATTGGAGATAGGGAATATGAAGTCGAGCCAGGAGACTTTATGGGCTTTGGGCTACCTCAACAACCCCATCATCTTCGTAACCCATTCGATGAAGACCTTGTGTATCTGATTGGTGGAGAAGCAGGGCGCTTAGATATTGCAATTTTTCCTCGGATGGGTAAACGAGTAATTCGAGATGGTGAGTCGGCTTACATCTTTGATGAGTCAGCGCTTCAACTTTTTTGGAGCAGCAAGCAATCTACTGAGGATTGATATTTACTGCGGTGGTTGCTGCATAACAACCGTGTTGCAGCGGACTGCATTCAGACCTGTTGAAGATGCAAAAGCTCCTTGGAGCCGCTGAACACGAACGTTAGGACGTTCTGGGCTAAGGCTGTAGAAGCTGCGATCGCCCCACAACTTTTCCAACAATTCCAACCGGCTGCACTGCATCTGGGTGACTCGCGGCAAACAACCAGAGCGATCGCTCACCGTGGCTTTGAAGGTGTCCCAGTCGGCGGGGGAATTGCCCTTATCGGCAGAGATCTCTATTACAACAGTGGAAGGGGCGATCGCCCCCCTAACCTGTAGTCGAGGATAATTCAATGACCCATGACCCCAACGCTACCCAGCGATACCCGGTTCCCTTCATTGCCTTGATTCCCTTTTTGCTAATGACCTTTGGCTTTGCCTGGGGAATTTTGGCATTATACATTCTGCTTCCCAGCCCAATGGCTTGGCATTACCCCTGCTGCAACGGCGATTTGCCCCCATTTGGGCAGCACTAATTTTGGGCGGCATCTGGGGTCTGTGGCATCTGCCTGCCTTTCTGATGAGCGGCACACCACAAAGCGCTTGGTCATTTACGCCATTTGTACTCGGCTCGATCGCCCTCAGCCTCATCGTCACCCCGTTATTCAATGCATCCCAGGGGAGCATCCTGCTGTCCTTCCTCTTTCACTTGCAGCTTATTAATCCGATTTGGCCAGATGGGCAGCCCTACGACACCGTTTTCTTCTGGATCGCAGCCCTGGTCATTATTGTGATCAATCGCAAAACCATGTTCCGCAAAACCCATGCCGTCACGCGGGTCATTCCCCCAGCGATGCCGATGGGAATACCGGGCAGTCTCAGCGAGGAAAGTGACCTATGAGTTTACCTATGTTGCGGCGCAAGGGCAGATTCTGGCGAGGTCAGCAGATGGATTCCAGGCGCTGTCCCCGGTTCTTGAAGAAGCGACGGTTAACACAGCCGCTGCTCTGGTTGGTGGTGCTTTGTGTGGGAGCGTTCCTCCTTACAGCCCAATCCGGCACGATGGCAGCCACGGATGATCTCAATCAGGCTGTTCAAGCCGTCCTAGAAGACGCTCAACAGCAATACGGCTTTCCTGGGGCAACGGCGGCTTATGTTTTGCCAGATGGCACCGTGGGTGTCGCCGCCACGGGTGTCGCCGATCTTGAAGCCGGAACACCGATGACCGGGCGATCGCGGATGTTAGCCGCCAGTATTGGCAAAACCTTTGTGGGTGCCACTGCGATCGCGCTTGATCAGGAAAATGTGCTGGATTTGGATGCGCCCATCGCCCAGTGGTTGAGCGAAAAAGCCTGGTTTTCCCGACTGCCCAACCACCAAAACATCACCCTGCGCCAACTGCTCACGCACAGTTCGGGGCTACCGGATCACGTCTATTCGGAATCCTTTGCCGCCGCTGTTTCGCAGCACTGGCAGGAACCCGGCAATCCCTTCCCGCCAGAATCCTTAATCGAATTTGTGTTGGATCAACCGCCCTTATTTGCAGCCGGAGCAGGCTGGGCCTATACCGACACCGGATACATCTTAGCTGGACTCGTGATTGAAGCTGCCACAGGTAGAGACTATTACGACGAACTGCAAGACCGTTTTTTGCACCCCCTAGAGCTAACGCAAACGTCCCCCTCCAACCGTCGGTGTCTCCCAGACTTAGCGGCGGGGTACATGGCTATCGATAATCCCTTCGGACTGCCGAGCAAAACAACCACCGCAGACGGAGTTCTGGCATGGCATCCCGGCTTTGAATGGACAGGCGGTGGATTAGTCAGCACCTCTGCGGATTTGGCGAGGTGGGGAGCCGCATTATTTGGCGGTAACGCCATGTCTGGTTCTTATCTAAATGATTTGCTGAATGCCGTCTCGATTAGCCCCGACGGGGATATCCAATATGGAAGCGGGGTTGGCATCTATCGCACCAGTCCCTTTGGCCCCATTTATGGTCATGGCGGCTGGATTCCCGGATACAGTTCCAGCCTCCGTTACTATCCCGATCATGATGTTGCGATCGCGTTCCAAATCAACACAGATATCGGCATTGTTGATGACACAACGCCCGTCGTGCAAGATATCGAACAGCGCTTAATTGAAACGGTTCTTTCGGTTGAGTAAGCCGCAAACAACCAGAGCGATCGCGCACCGTGGCTTTGAGGGTGTCCCCGTCGGTGGGGGCGGTGTCTGAATCTCTATTATAATGTTAAGCTCTGGCTAGGACTGTTCTTACATGATGCCTCTAAATAGCAAAGGCAAATTAGGAAGGTTCGACTATCAAGCATATTGACTTTATTAGAGTAGGTTCCATGCATCCTGAGACGAAACAAGTTTCAAAACATATGAAAGAATTTGGATTTCATGTGATTGGTAGGGCTGTATATGATGCCACTTTTAGTGAGATGATGAGTCCATTTTCCCATGTTTTGTCAGTAGTTCATGCAGCGCATGGAGCAGAAATAATCTTAAAAGCACGAATTGCCGAAGAGCACCCGCTTTTAATCTTTAAGTCTTATCCTAAATCTAGTACTACCACTGGTATGTTGAGTATTAAGGAGCTTTTTAAGCATGGTCGGACATTGATGTACTCGGAGCTACCAGAAGTTCTTTGGGCTTCAACAGGATATAGAATCAAGCAATTGGATAAATATCAGGAGTTTGGTCAATTGCGAAACATGATTGTCCATTTTGCCGCTCCAGCTTTTGATACTTCTACCGAGACCTTGAAATTTGCCTTTGAAGTTCTTGACCCAATAGTTCGTGACGTTTGGGGAGAAAGCTTCGTTGAATACTCAAGCTATTGGGATGAGGTGATTATTTCTGATGGATATCTACGAGAACAGCTTGAAACACAAAGCATTCAAGTTCATCCAGAAACGCAGAAATTAATGGAAAGCCCATGACTCCTTGAAAGCCCGGGGCTACGATGATCTGGAAAGTAAATGGAGGGGCGTATGCCAGTCCAACTAACTTCTCTTCCAACTTCCAGGGGTTTACTGCCTTATTATCGCTCTTCTGTCACTTTCGGAAGGGCGAAGCCTGAAACCAGCTAACGCGCCAAATTGGGATGCTCCCATCAAAAATGACGAGTTTCATAGATTGTCAATCTTCAAGACACTTAAATTGAATGGCACTGACTGCTATGCTGGTGGGCAATGCCCACCCTACGATATATTCAGGTTTCGTCGATCTAAAAATGCTTATTTCAGTGCCATTACACTTAAATTGTCGATGACTTGGTTTATATTTGCTACCCTAACCGCTGTTTTTGAATCGCTCAAGGATGTCACTAGCAAACATGGTTTAAAAACCATTAATGTTTATATTGTCTCGTGGTCGTTAATTGTCTTCACACTTCCCTTATTGCTGCCTCTTTTATTTTTTATTAACACCCCTGAACTGGGAAATCGGTTTGGACTTGCCTTGCTCGTTGGCGGCAGTCTCAATGTGATTTCGATGATTTTATATATTAAGGCGATCAAGGTATCTGATTTATCGATCACAGTTCCTTTAATTACGTTTACTCCCCTGTTTTTATTAGTCACCTCTCCGCTGATTGTTCAAGAATATCCGACAATCATGGATGCCATCGGCATGGTTTTGATTGTCGCCGGTTCTTATATTTTGAACTTGAAGGAAAAAAAGCAGGGTTACTTGGCTCCTTTCAAATCTCTGTTCCGGGAAAAGGGACCGAAGCTGATGATCCTGGTGGCGTTTATTTGGAGTATCACCTCTAACGTTGACAAGGTTGGGGTGCAAAATTCCTCACCAACTTTTTGGGCGATCGCGAATTATTCGTTTATTGCAACAGCGATGACACCAATCATGTTGTATAAGGCTTATGATCGCTTAACCCAAATCCGCCAAAATTTCATCTCCTTGGTACCTATTGGACTCTTTCACGGTGCAGCCGTCCTCTTCCAAATGCAGGCGATTGATATGACACTGGTGGCTCATGTCATTTCGGTGAAGCGTATGAGCGCCTTACTCAGTGTAGTCATGGGTCATTTAATTTTTCAAGAAAAAGGTATAAAAGAACGAGCAATTGGTGCTGGAATCATGATTTTGGGGGTTGTGTTGATCACACTCTGACTACAAATTAATAGAGGCATTGTCTGTAATTTTTTTGTCGCGGTAGAGTTCCAATCGGGTGATTTTTATGACGTTCAAATAAGATACCCCGTTCCTGGATATTGGGTCAACCACTGAAAATCAATAACTATTGGCTCAATACTTTAGGGGGATAGTCTATTGGCTATCAAATTGTCACAAACTCTAGTCACCAGAAAAAAAGCGATGGTAGCCACAAATAAAAATATAGTTTACGATCAATGTATAGGTTTGTAAATAGACCAAAAAAATTAGCCTTTCGGTAGATACCTGCCTGTCTATCCGGATATAACAGAAGTAAAGGTTTAAAGAGGGTGTACTCAACGACAACCATCAAGAGTCTAAGCTAATACACATTTCAATGTCTGTCTTGACATCCTGGCTGTTTGCAGGGTAAAGACGGGGTCAGTTGATTCCGCAAAAACGGACAAAACCCATAACTATAGCAGATAAAATGTATAACCGCTTAGTGGGACTAGTGAATCCAAACTTAGGGTCACCAATTGCCGGAAAAAATCTTGATGGGAGTAATTTAGGCAGCACGAAACGTTGTAGCAGTCTAGGGAATCACCAGTTGTGAAAATAGCATTGCTGATTGGGGTAAGTGAGTACGGCTATGGTTTTCACCCCGTACCCGGAGCCGTTAACGCTGTTGAAGCGATGCAACGTGTTTTGCAGTATTCTTTTGACGAGATAGAAACGCTGATTAATCCGAATCCTCCCGTGATGCGGGAAACCATCGAAACGCTATTGAGTAAGCGTGACGAGGAAGATGTCGTGTTGTTGTTTTTCTCAGGTCAATGTATCCAAGATTATAATGATACCGTATATTTAGGAACTGGCATCACCGCCACTCGCATGACTGATGACAATTCCCTCAAAGAATTAGTCAAGGCAACCGTTGTTCCCGCTGGTTTAATCCAAGATCTACTTAGCAACAGTCCCTGTCCGCAGAATATTGTGATTATCGACGGTTACTGTAGCAATATTTTGGATTGGGAAATAACGGCAAATGACTATAATCAGGTTGGGTTAAAACAACAAATGACGGGTGAGAAATGGGCGCTTCTGAGTTGTTTTAGTTCCATTCCCTATTTCAATCAATCCGAGCCATCTCAACCCTCGGATTACACTCGTTACTTAATCGAAGGACTAGCAACAGGACTCGCCGATCGCAATCATGATGATTGGATTTGTGTCAAGGAACTTCATGACTATGTTTCTCAGCAGCTTAAAATCGTTGCTCCCGCTTTAAAACCTAGATTATATGCTAGCGAACCTTACCAAGCGATCGCACTGAGTCAAGTTCCCCTGAATCGCCTCACCTTGAAGTATCGTAAAGAAGCACAGCGCTGGATCAGAGGGGGTGAAATTTCTGTTGGCGGTCGTTCGGCTCTGGATACATTAGCCCAAAGTCTACATCTCACTCCAGCCGATTGTGCGGCAATAGAAGCCCAAGTTTTAACTCCCTATCGCGAGTATCAGGAAAAATTACAGCGATATAAAAAAGCGTTTCGGGAAGTTTTCCGAGCCGATAATTCACTCAACCCCAAGTCTCGTAAACTCTTAAAAGATTTGCAACAGTCTTTAGGATTGAAAGATCAAGATATTAAAGACACCGAACAAATAATTCTATACCAAAAGCAATCCCGCCAAACGTCCCAGTCGAATCCCGATAGTAATCGGGACGTCGAGAGAACAGGAGGAACAGAGATTAGAGAATCTCTAAGTCGGCGTTCTGTTTCACTCATTCGAGATCAACGAGATCAAGAAGAAACCACCGACGTATCCACACCCATGGAGGTGTCACCCCAATCAGTTGAGCCTACAGAACCCACTGTTTCAGCTTCTGCACCTGGGGAGGTGTCACCTCCAGCCGAGGAGAGTCTCCCACCGACTCAACCCGTTGATTCCCCAGCACCCCCTATCCCGCCATCCACGCCGACAGAGGAATCACCCCAACTAGAAGATACTTTCCCACCCAATCAACCCGTTGATTCCCCAGCACCACCCGTCTCCGCCTCCACACCGCCAGAGGTTCCATCGCCACAACAGGAGAGTGCGATCGCGCCCTCATCCACCTTTGACTCGATTAATCCTGAACAAACCCAAGAATCAACGGCATCCAATGGCAATCAACCCGATCGACTCCCATTAAAACCCAATTCTATCCCCGAATGGTATATGCAAACGCCAGAGGAACCGGAAACCGAACCGACTTCTGGCGTCCAAGTATCATCAAATCTTAGCAATTTCTTAAATCCTGAACCCGCCGTTTCTAAATCCTCCAATAAACTCCTCCTTTGGGCAGGAATTGGTGGCGGTTTAGCTACATTAGCCCTACTGATTAGTTTATTTAATCGTGCCGCCGTCCAACCGTCAACCGATGCAACCGATACCGTTGTATCATCATCAACACCCTCTCCCACAACGACAAAATCCCCCAACGGCGCTAATTCCAGTCGCTCCCCATCTCCCTCTCCCTCTCCTGAACCTAAACCATCGCCAGAACCTGCCACTTGTTCAGTGATTGTTACCGGAAATGTTCGTTCTGATCCCGCATCATTTCGCGATAATGTGATTACCTATTTAACTAGAGAACAAGTCCCGATCACAGGAAAACAAACCAAAGGCGGCTGGATAGAAATAAAACTTTCCAATCAAGGTTTAGCTTGGGCGCATCGGGAGGTAATCTTAGACGAAGAGGATATAGATTCTTGCATGTTTGAACAAGGAATGACGATTGAACTGGTTCCCGATATTCCACCGCCGCCCGATTTCGTTTATGACGATGACGACGATTAACAACGGTAGAGACGTTTCCAGGGAACGTCTCCAAGACCTGACATCTTATTTCTCTTTAGTTAAACTAAAATGAAATAATCCCATCTAAACCCTGAGTGCTAACCTGTGGATGTCAGGAACCCCACGGCTATAGGTTCCGGAGGCTTGGAATTTAGCCCCTACCTGACCAGCCTAAGTGGATGGTGCACTACGTTATACCCAAGAGTTCAAGTTCGTACATGAAAGCCAGCTACACCCTAAGTCAATCGTTAATTGCCGCAGACAGTCCCTCGACGGTAGACTTACTGATTACCTTTCAAGGATCAGAGTCGAGTCAGCAGACATCCTCGCGTCGTCCGCTGAATCTCAGCTTAGTCCTAGATCGTTCGGGTTCAATGGCGGGAGCTCCCCTACGATATGCCATTCAAGCCGCCCAAAATCTGATTGATTATCTCACCGCTGATGATTTTGTTTCGGTGGTGATTTATGATGACACCGCCGAGGTGATTATTCCCCCACAATTAGTTGGTGATCAAGCCGCCCTTAAAGCAAAAATTGGTAAAATTCGCGCCAGGGGCTGCACCAATTTAAGTGGCGGATGGTTGTTGGGATGTAGTCAAGTTCAAGCTAACCAAAGTCCGGAACGAATTAATCGCGTCTTACTTTTAACCGATGGATTGGCAAATTATGGGATTAAAGATCCGCAAGTGCTGACGAAAACAGCCTTAGAAAAAGCAGAAGCGGATATTGTCACCACAACTTTAGGGTTTGGTAATTATTTTAACGAAGATTTGCTGATTAACATGGCAAATGCCGCCCGAGGAAATTTCTACTTTATTCAGTCTCCTGATGACGCCTCCCAAGTGTTTGAAATTGAGATGGAAAGTTTAGTCTCGGTTGTGGCGCAAAATCTCAGGGTGAGGCTACAACCGGAAGAATTTGTTAAGGTTGGTGAGATTCTTAATAACTATCGGTTTTCCCAGGTAGGTAATACGATAGAGGTTGTCTTGGGGGATGTGTATGGCGTTGAACAAAAGCCCTTAGCAATTCCCTTAACCGTATCGCCGCGATCGCAATCCGGAATGACGACGATTACTACTGTGACCTATGACTATCAAACCATTGTCGAAGGCAGTATCCAAGACATTAGCAATCAGTTTTCCATTACCTTAACCGTCGGTTCAGAAGCAGAAGCCAAAAACATCCAGCCTGATCCGCAAGTCTTGGAACAAACCTCTCAGTTAAGAATTGCTAAATTAAAAGATGAAGCCGTTTCCCTGGCGGACAAAGGAGACTTTCAACAAGCAGTGGTTAAGCTGCGGGAAACGATCGAGGAACTCAAACGCAAGACATTAGATGAATTCTTTGACATTGCCGAAGAAATAGCCCAACTGGACTACTATGCCCAATGTTTAGAAAATCGACGATTTGACCGGGCAATTCGCAAAGAAATGCGGGATCAATCTTATCAAACCCAAACCCGCGATCGCGAAGATTTAAAATTCCGTGGAACCACAACAGGTGCAGCCAGTGGGTTAGAGGTAACAACGAATCCCGACAGTGGTGTTTTAGTCAAATGTGAACGGGTTGGGGGTAAGCTACGAGTGCGGGTCATTTCTGAGGGATATAATCCGGATTTAAACGTGCAGTTTCCCCGCAGTATCCGCGAACAAGGTGTCACTTATGTCGTGGATGAAATTACCCCATCTGCTAATGGCACATTTTATCGCGCCTCAGGCAACATTCGCCGCCTAGTTAAACCCGGTGAAGAAAAAGCATCCACTCAAAAAACCCGCCAAGCTAAACAATTACAAACCGCTAAAGCCCAAGGAACGGCGGCTGATTTAGAAACCACAGATACGGTGGGAGATGGGGTTTTAGTTCAGTGTATCAAGGACGGGAAAAAACTGCGAGCCAGAGTTGTTTCTGATGGCTATAATCCTGACTATAATATCCGTTTTCCTCGCACTATTCGAGAGGAAGGTATATTATATGTAGTGGATGAAGTTAAGGAAAATCCCCAGGGAGGTTCCTATATTGCTTATGGTAAAATTCGCAAATTAGTTCAGTAGTTGTGGGGGGATTAGATAGATCATTAAAACTCAGAGTTTGCTAAACTAGCACGATTAGGCTGAATACTCAAATAGCCGCAAAATCCCTATGGTTAGAACATTAACCCACTGGACTGTCGCAGATTATCATCAGATGATTGAAAGTGGCATTTTGGCAGGTCGGCACGTTGAACTCATCAATGGACAAATTATCGATATGGCTCCAGAACTCCCGATTCATCGGGTTACCTATCGACGCGGTGTGAAGTACCTAGAAGCTCTTTTAGGGACTCAAGCAGTTGTCTTTGCCACAGCCCCAGTTACATTACCCAGTAATAGTGAGCCACAACCGGATATTTGTATCGCCATACCCCCGGAATCGCGTTATGATCAGCGTCATCCGCAACCCAATGATATTTATTGGCTCATTGAGGTATCCAATTCAACCCTTTCCTATGACTTAAACGAGAAGGCTCAGATTTATGCGCGGCATCAAATAGTAGACTATTGGGTGATTGATATTCCAGGGAGTCAGTTGTGGGTGCATCGTGAACCTAACCAAGGAATATATCAATCTGTGGTTAAGTATTCGACGGGTATAATTATGCCATTAGCATTACCGCACGTCGAAGTGGACGTGCTTAGATTACTGCAGTGATGGCGAGACATTAAGCCAAAGGAGACTGATGATAGTTATCGAGTAAATCCGCCGGATTTTGATACACTTTCATACAGCCTGCTTCTTTTAACTCAGCTTCTGAGAAACCACCGCAAAGCACGCCAATGACATCTAGATTTATTTTACAGGCGGCTTGAGCATCATAAGGACTATCCCCCACCACAATCGCGTCTTGGGGAGTCACTCCATCCAGCTTATCTAATGCGGCTTGAAAGATGTCGGGATGGGGTTTTGACTTTTCAACATCGTCTGTAGAGGTTGCACCGTCTACTAAGTCTTCAATCTCTAATAGTTTTTTGTAGTGAGTCAGGGTTTCGGTTCTAGCTGAGGATGCCACGACTACTTTTTTGCCATCTAATTTGAGGCGTTCAAATAGTTGGCGCACTCCCTCAAATGGACGCACTTGGGATAGGAGGTTTTCTTGATAGAATTCTTTGCGATAAGTGGCAATATCCTCACCGATGCGTTCAAACTCTGCTTGAGGAATAAAGACAGGGATGATATAGTTACTCCCCTTACCGATTTGATGACGGATTTTATCGTAAGGCACATCATAGCCAAACTGTTTAAACGCTTTAACCCACGCCTGGGCGTGCAGATCAACGGAATCAACTAAGGTACCGTCTACATCAAAAATAACAGCCTTTGGCATCACAGGTTCTCCTTTTGTTTCTCTTCATTATGCCGATGCCATTCTGGGAAATCAATCTAGCTTGAGAGAGATAAACTGTCACGCATTTAAATTGGGAATGGGTAGCGAGCAAGATGCAAAGCCTGCGGCATGGCTTCGCTAAAGCCTGCGGCATGGCTTCGCTAAACGCACTACAAGGATTTCGCAATTCTTGACATTATGGTTTAAATGCCGAACAGCTTAATACTCACATCTTTCTTGAAAATGTTTAGGGAGAGGGAGAGAAGACTGGATATTCCCCTAAATCCCCCATGGAACAAAAAGTGAAGACTCCTCTGGCTTACCCCATGGAACAAAAAGCGAAACCTCCTTTAGCTTCCCCCTTTTGAAGGGGGACGGGAGGGGGATCTATTCACTGCCTTTTTTTAGCCTTAAATAAGACACCAAAACCAAACGCCACAGCCGAACCCAAAATAGTCATGGGTTCAGGTACAGGTGTAGCCTGAGACGGATCAAGATTTAAGGGTTGATCGAGTTGGACTAGGATAAATTCGTTATTATCCGATTGGCCAGGACTACGCCCCTTAGAAAATGGGTAATTATTATCGTTCATCACCAGTAGAGTTTTCTCATCCACAGGCAATACGCTTTCAATCGTAACAAAGGGGAACGTAAATACTCCATCTGTTGTACCATTACCGCCCAAATTATTGGGATCGGAAATATTCAGCAAATCCACTACTAATTCTTTTTGGACAAAACCGTTACTATCTATCTGATTGATGTCGATTTTGTAAATCCGTTTAAATTCAGCAGGTCTAGTAAAATCGGGATTATTGGGATCGCCTTGTCTGTTATCGCGCTCAATGACCAGAAATTCATGGTCATTAATTGCCGTCAAGTCACCAATCGCTCGACCTAGGGGATCTCGTTGATAGAAAAACGTTTTACCTGTATACTGTTGGCTAGCTAAATCAAACTCATTAATTAGCAGGCGATCGCGTTGATCATCAGGTTGCAATGCCCCTTCTAACATAGCGTAGAGTTTGCTGCCACTGCTATTAAGTGCCAGCCCTTCAAATCCTTGGGAACCCCGCAAATTTGCTGTACCGTCTAATTGGGGATTATCAGGAGACTGAACCAGGGGATTATCACCTAAACCCAGAAAATTGGGCAGTGGAATTGGCGAATCCAGAACTTGACCCTCTGCCGAAACATGGAAGAGAAATGGACCAAATTCATCACCAAACCAGTAGGTTCCATCACTCGCTTGACGAAAGGATTCAATGTCAAAATCAGCACCCGTTAACCAGCGATTGGATTGAATCATTGGGTCTACAGGAATGGTGGTGTCTGGATAAAATGATTGTTCAGCAATAATCGGAAAGTCTATCTGATTATCCCGATCATGTAACTGTAAAAAACTTTCCTGGCTAAAGCGAGTCAGGCGTTCCCCCGTTTGGAAATTAACGGGAAAAACTTGACCTGTGGTAAAATCGGGTTCGACAGCATAAACCCGGAGCAGAAAATCAGCCGAATTGCTTTTACGACCAAAACCGTTATCTGTCATCACCCGAAAGGTTCCGGGTTTAGGTCCCGGTAAAACAGCCGAAAAGCCCTGCACGGGTTGTTGATCAGTAAAGGAGATGGGAAATTGTTGTCCTGACGTGGGACCTGGGGCGAATGTATCTGCCCCAAGAATAGCACGTCCGGTCAGTTGAACGGCAGCGGCTGGAGACGTGAAAATTAAGGGTATAATCAGGGAGGTGAGACTCCTGAACAATAGATAAGAAGGCTTGCACATTTGTGGGAATGAAATAATATTCTAGGTAATTAAAATTATATAAGTGTAGTGAATCATTATTCTCTGACTTCATTGAAACTTCATAAAGGTTAGATAAGTATAAAGATAATATAAATTATTGGTTAATTTTTGTTTAAGCCAATCTAAAAATAGGAACATCGTTACTGTTGTAGGTTGGGTTTCGACTTCGCTCAACTCACCCTACGGTATATCAAGGTTTTGTTGATCCAAAAATGCTGCCTGGAGCGTACCATTGATGTTAAATTAGGCATATAAGTGTCAAACCCTGACCAATGACAAAGGACAAAGAACCAATGACTAATGACAAAGATTTAGTCCTTATTGGCGGCGGTCATAGCCACGCGATCGCACTGCGGATGTTGGGGATGAATTCCTTACCCGGAGTACGCTTGACGCTGATCACGAATGTGTCTCATACCCCCTATTCCGGGATGTTACCGGGTCATGTTGCTGGCTTCTATACCTTTGATGAATGTCATATTGATTTGCGGCGTCTTGCTCAATTTGCTGGCGCTCAATTGTATATCGATAAAGCCGTGGGTTTAGATTTAAACTCGAATAAAGTTATCTGTGCCAATCGTCCTCCTGTTGCCTTTGATGTCTTGTCAATTGATATTGGTAGTACCCCGGCTAAAGAATCGGTTTCTGGCGTAGCTAAATACGCGATTCCGGCTAAACCCGTTCCCCAATTTTTAAAGCGATGGAATCGAATTATTGAAACTCTTGCACAACATCCTAAACAATCTCTGAGTTTAGGCATTGTTGGCGGTGGTGCAGGTGGAGTAGAACTGGCAATGACAATGCAACGGCGTATTAATCATGTAGAGACGCGCCATGGCACCTCTGTAAAAATTCATTTATTTCATCGGGGTAATCAACTATTACCAGGTCATAATTCCTGGGCGCGGCGATATGTTCAGAAGCTGCTAAGGAAACGGGGAATTCAGGTGCATTTAGGGGAAACGGTTTCTCAGATATTATCCGATAAAATTTGCTGTGAGTCGGGTTTAGTTGTCGATTGCGATTACAGTTTCTGGGTAACCCAAGCCTCGGCACCGAGTTGGATTGCGGAATCTGGATTGCATACCACTTCAAAGGGTTTTATTTCAGTTGGCGATACGTTACAATCCCTCTCTCATCCTCATATTTTTGCTGCTGGTGATATCGCTACCATGGTGAATCATCTTCGTCCCAAAGCCGGGGTGTTTGCGGTGCGTCAAGGGAAGCCTTTAGTGGAAAATTTGCGTCGCTTTGTACAAGGAAAAGCCCTACATCCTTACAAACCTCAACGGCGATATTTGAGTTTAATTGGTACAGGTGATGGAAGCGCGATCGCATCCTGGGGTTCCTTTGGCTGGCATTCCCGACTATTATGGCGTTGGAAGGATCATATTGACCGCAAATTTATGTGGCAATTTAGGGATTTGCCAGAGATGGAATCGGCTAATCCTGTTCCAGAGAAAACACCGAACTTGACTAAATTACCCCGTTTAGGGACACCAAAAAACACCCCGCCAATGTATTGCGCTGGCTGTGGTTCTAAAGTGGGTAGCACTACCCTAGAACGAGTGTTAAAACGGGTGCAGGATGAGTATCATTTCTCCACACCAGATGATATTATTCTCGGATTGGGAACGCCCGATGATGCAGCGGTGCTAAAAGTTCCCGCCGATAAACTATTAGTGCAAACGATTGATTATTTTCGCACTTTAATCAATGATCCCTTTATCTTTGGACAAGTTAGCACCCATCACTGTCTCAGCGATTTATTTGCCATGGGTGCAACACCTCAGAGTGTTTTGGCAATGGTAACAGTACCTTATGGGACAGCAGAAAAACAGGAGGAAACCCTCTATCAATTGTTATCCGGGGCGATGAAGGTATTATCCCAAGTACAAGCGCCGTTGGTGGGAGGACATACAACGGAAGGGACAGAATTAGCCTTTGGTTTATCCTGTAATGGATTAGTGTATCCTCAGCAACTGATTAAAAAAAGTGGGATGAAACTAGGCGATCGCATAATTCTAACTAAAGCCTTGGGAACCGGGATTTTATTTGCTGCACATCAACGTTTACAAGCAAAAGGGCGCTGGATTGATCAGGCGGTTGAGTCGATGCTGTTATCCAATCAGGAAGCAGTTAAAGTATTTCGAGATCATGGTGTCACGGCTTGTACTGATGTGACAGGTTTTGGATTCGTGGGACATTTAGTAGAAATGGTGCAAGCATCGGGAGTGGCGGTGGAATTAGAGTGGGAGAGAATTCCCCTGCTGGAGGGGGTGACGGAACTTGTGCAACAGGGAATTGCCAGTTCGCTGTATCCCCAGAATGTCCAAGCAGCAAGGTTTATCAGGAATCAAGAAGAGATTTGCGATCGCGCTAATTATCCGGTACTTTTTGATCCACAAACCTCTGGCGGGTTATTAGCGACGATTCCTGGGGATAAAGCAGCGAATTGTGAGCAGGTTCTGCAAGCATTAGGATATAAAGATAGTCACATTATTGGTCAGGTAATTTCAGCTAGTTCAGACGTTCCCCCATTAAGATTCTTATAAGAAATGCCCTTTTTGCGATGGCGACTAGAAGTCGCTGCTACACAAACAAAGTCCGCCTACGCGGACTAAATTATCAAGGGGGTGGCTAACCCGCATTTAATATCAATTAATGATACAGCGTCTTAGCAAGATGCTCGCACTACTACGGCAAGGCTTTCGCCATTATTGACATTAAGGTTTAAATGTCGAACAGCTTATTTTAGCAGTTAAAGCGTATCAAGAACGTTGTCCGATAATCTGTAGGGGTGAATTAAGCAAAGAGACGGGTAATTTTGTGTTAAAGAATGTTCGGGATTTGATGTTTGATGAATCCTGGGATCATTAATATATATTTGTATTCGACTAGACCACCAGTCGAATACAAGATTGCCATACTGGTGGCTATAACCTGAATTGAGCCAAGAGGTAAGTAAATATAAAAGATTGCTTAGGATTGGTTTTTAAGTAGTTGATGGCGTCCCATTCAAATTGATTTTTGGGTCCCCCTTCGTCACGTCGCCAAGGAAATGGATAATCGCTGTAGAGTCGAACGGACATGTCAGTTTTCTTTTCTCGAATTTCACGACTCAGTTCTAGTAAGTAGGTTGCAGGTAGAGGAATCCCACCCTCTTGATTCAAATAGTTATGAGTCACGCTGATCCCATCCACCATTTCGGCTCGACTCACGATTTCTGAGCTATAAAGGGTTCGGGCTTTCTTCATCAGTTGTGCATAAACTTTAGCATTCTGGAGTGCCTGTGATTCGACCAGTTCAAAGGAAAGATGGGACATGCTTAATAAAGCTCCCACAACGCCAACGCAAAATAGAATGGTTAAAATCGGAATAATTCGTTTATAAACAAGTAAACTCAATTTATTCCACAGTTTTCGCCATACCTGACTCATCGTTTACTCCTGGGGTTGCCCGGTATCAAATAGAAGGATACTGTTTACTGTAGCGCTTCTCTTAGAATCCGGGTTAACTACACCCTTGGAGTTGGAAAGGGGATGACTTCATCGGATTGGGTATCAGCCCTTAAATGGCTAATAAAAAAACCTGCTGATGCAGGTTCGTGGCAATGACACTTAAGACTATTGAAGTGATTAGCGACGATGTCCAAACCATTTTGAGGCAATTGCCCCCATAACCGCCCCCACTAAGGGATTGCTGAGGAATTTGACAATGGCAGGTTGATCGGCTAAAACGTCCTGAAAGATATCCGGATGAGAATGATAGGTAAACGCAGCGAGTTTAGCCACATCATCCTCCGTCATCCGACTGGCGTGATGAGTGGAAAGTCCCAGTTGCTTTTCCAAGTCGCGATCGCTCAATCCGCGTTTCTTGAGTTGCTTGAAAAACTCACGCGCTACATCATCCCGTTCCTTGGGCTTAATGTGAGCGATCGCCTGTCGCAGTTCAGGTTCCATCTGACTGGGAGGTATGCGATCGGGATGCAGGGATCTGCCAAATAATTGACGTCGTTCATCTCGCGAAGAACGTTGAGCAAAGTCATCAAAGTTTTGATACTCTTGTTCTGGTGTTTCTGGAACAGGTTCCAGAGATTCGGTATTACCACCCGCCAAATCCTTCATGATCTGACGTTTATACTGGTCGCTCGTTGCCATCCTTTATTATCTCCTTTTTTTTATTGATACGTAACTTGATTGGACTGATTATTGTAATTCGCTGTTACAATAAGTTCTTTATCCGGGGCGTATACCAATACTTTCAGATCTCGATTCGGAAAATTTTGGTGGAACCCTTGAACTAAAGATCGGGCTAAATCCTTAACCTCTGGCGGACGAACTTGAGGGGTAATTACAATCCCTAACTTATTGTTATCGCGCACGTAGGCATCACTAATTAATCCCTTTGCCGTTTGCACCACCCAATTGCCAAACTCTTGACCGGATGCCGTATTGCCTCGTTCTAATTGTTGATAGGTTACACTGGGATTCAATGCCGTTGGCGCTTTTGCTTTGGTTTGGTTTGCTTGGCAAGCCGATGTGGTCGCTAGGACTAAAATTAAAGCCAAAGCCGTGAAAAACTGGCGAGTTTTTTTACCTAAACTCACAGCAACCTCCTGATGAAACTATTAGTGGATTTTCAATAAATAACCAGAAGGTCTAGATCAAGACTGCCTAGACCTTCTGATTCTAGTAAGGCAGGTAGAAGTTAATCAGCCGACTCAAATCAGATACGGCTTTTTTGGCGTTCCCAATCGCGCAAAATGATTAACCTGCTTACTATTCCTGACAAGACAATTAATCGATTATTTCTTTAGCTTTGTCTTTCACGTCTTCAACAGCGTGTCGAGCTTCAGCTTCATTTTGCTTTGCCTTACCTTCTGCCTTATCTTCAGGATCACCCGTGACGTTACTCATGGCTTCCTGTGCCTTACCTTCTATGTTTTTGGCAGTGGCTTTAGCTCTATCTTCAGTACTCATATTTTGAGATTCTCCAAATTATGATGATTATGAATTCGTCCCTAAACTAAAGAATGAATAATCTTTGGGACAATTTCTTTTCCGTTGATGTCCACTATATCTGTATTTTTCATTAAAATCGTCAATCTACAGGTAGATTAGTCTGCTCCCCGCTTTATGTCTAAAGTAGGAATGGGTTATACCTTCTCTGGGTTGACGACTCATTTTTTAGAGACTTCCATACAAAATTGTAGATACGTTGCACACGTATCTACAACCTAGACGATAGATTTTTACTAACAGTTAATCCAGATAACCCATTATTTCATCAGCTTCTTCCATGACATTGGAAGCGATGGGACGGTTTCCCAGAATCATTTCTGTGTTCTCAAGATGCAGGGTACTCACAGAAATCGGACGATTTCCAGACACAACCATGACATCTCGGATTTGCATATTACTCGCTGTGATCGGGCGCTCACCCATAGATGAAAGTGTGCCAACAATTTGTAACTCGCTGGTATCAATAGGACGTATCCCCCTTATTGAACCTTGATCACTCACTTTTAGCGAACTGGTGGCTATGGGACGATTTCCCGGTAGAGGGATTGAAGGTTCAACCAGAGAAATTTTTCCAGCTTGCGGCTTTTGAATAGATAGCTTTGTTGATTGCGTTTCCTTATCTTTTGCCATGGGTGTTTCCTCGCTTTTTTTTGGGGTACGGCTATTCGTTTTACTATTAGCTTTTCTTTGGCTAATGGCGTTATTTGCCATAAACAATTCCTTTAAATTTCTAACGGCATTGGCTAGGGCGTAGGAGACTTAACCCCCTTTGGGGCATTATCACTACTCTGACTCAGATTTTTAGAATTATTATAAACGTATATCTATCTTAACGAATAGGTATAAAACAATACAAACTTGTAAAGATTTGCAAAGATAGAGAGAAATCGACTGTGACCATTGAGGCTTGCGTCAGTTCTGTATCCTATCTGATGCGTCGGGGCGACTAAGAACCTACGCGATACCGCGAAATGGTTAGCTTAGGACGATCTCCACCGTTAGCTTTTATTGTGTCCACCTACTTATCACCCAGGTTACTTCTATGACTGATCCCAAAGCGGTTAAATTCATCATTCAACAAGGAATGCGCTGTTTGCAGGGGGGAGACTTTGACGCCGCCGTCGCTCTTTTCCAAGATGCGGTAAAGCTTACCCCTGAAAATGGGGAGGCTTGGACAGGGCTAGGACTCGCCCTAGGACATCTACAGCGCTATGAAGAGGCGATCGCGAGTTTTGACCAAGCGGGGGTGTTAAATCCCCAGGATGCGAGTATATGGCTGAATCGTGGTATCGTTCTGTCAGACTGGGGAAAGCATGAAGCCGCGATCGCGAGTTTTGATCAAGTGATCGAACGAGAACCTACTCATCCCGAAGCCTGGAACTCTCGCGGAACCTCCCTAATGATTTTGGGACGCAACAAAGAAGCCCTCGCCAGTTTCGATCAAGCGATCGCCTGTAATCCTAATTATGATAAAGCCTGGAGTAATCGCGGTAACGTCTTAACCAATCTCGGACGCCACAAAGCCGCCCTCAAGAGTTTTGACAAAGCCCTGCACATTAGTCCTAATCACCCGGAAATCTGGTACAACCAAGGCTGTCTGTTGATGCAACTCCAGAAACGAGACGATGCGATCGCGTCTTTTAACAAAGCCCTAGAACTCAAGCCGGATCATATCGGCAGTTGGATTAATAAAGGGATCGTCATTTCAGAAATGGGTCGTGAGAAAGAGGCATTACTCTACTACGAGAAAGCGTTAGAATTCGACCCCAACGAAACTCATTGCTGGAATAATCGAGGACTTACTATGCGGCGATTGGGACGTTTACAAGATGCTGTCGCTAGCTATGATCGGGCGTTAGAATGTATGCCTGAAAATTATGAAGCGTGGGACAATCGCGGCTATGCTTTAGTCAAGATGGGACGCTATCGGGAAGCGATGGCAAGTTTTGACAAGGCTTTAGAAGTGAATCCTGATCATGTGAATGCGATTTATAACAAGGGGTATTGTTATGCCGCCCAGGGTAAGGTGACGTTAGCGGTGAATTATATTGAACAGGCGATTAAGGTGAATCCACAGAAATATCTGCCCGTGGCGAAAACTGACCCGGATTTGGAACGGTTGCGGAAAAATAAGCGATTCCAGAAGATGATTGGAGGTGGTAAGTAAGCCGGGAACTCAAGTTCCGGCTTAAAGCTAAAACCCGTTTCAACGGGTTTTAATTAAACGGTATGAAGAAGCACTTAAAACAAGCCATTAATCTAAATCCTAAAAAATAACAATATCAAGCCGAATTGGATCAAGAGAATGAGCTGAATGACAATCTTTAGCATGTGTATGCCGCTTTTGTCAAGTTATTAACTGATCCGGATTTAAGGGAGTTGGGGAAGAATAAGCAAATAAAGGCGTTGATTAAACAAGTGAGGAGACAACCCTAAGCCGTGAACGATCGCGGTTCTGATTGCTAACCCTAAACCCTAAACCCCACATTCTTTACTGACTCCTTTATGTATTGCACTCAATCGAGAATCGTCAAGAACGTTCCCCCTCAACGCTACAACCTGTAAACCCAGGTTAAAAGCCTCTCATAGCAGAAAATATGTCGATGAGTACTCTCCTTCTAGAAAACCCTCAAGCCGCAAACGTTAGCTACAACCGTCCCTTGGAAGTCACAACCCATGAAGCTTGGTATAACTTGGGTATTATACTAATCCAGTCTGGACAGTTTGAAGAAGCGATCGCGACAGTTGACCAAGTTTTAGAACGTGAACCCGACTTATATCAACTGTGGTATAACCGGGGAATTGCGCTGGATAAGGCGGGACGCCATGAAGAGGCGATCGCCAGCTATGACAAGGCTGTAAAATTGCAACCAGACTTTTATCCGGCTTGGTATAATCGGGGCAATGCATTGGTGAATTTAAAACAATATGAAGCGGCAAAACTTAGCTATGATCAGGCTCTAAATCTTAAACCGAACCTGCATCAAGCTTGGTACAACCGAGGTAATGTTCTGTTTAGCTTACAACGCTTTCTCGAAGCCATCACTAGCTATCAAGACGCCCTAAAAATTAAGCCAGATAAATACGAAGCTTGGTACAATCAAGGACATGCTTGGGTACACTTAAAACAGTTCCAAGAAGCCATCGCTAGCTATGATGAAGCCCTAAAAATTAAACCCGATGCTCACGAAGCTTGGAATAACCGAGGAGGGGCGCTGTATCGCCTTGACCGTTTTCCAGAAGCCGTAGCGAGTTATAATGAAGCCCTGAAACTTAAGTATCAACAACCCAGTTCTTGGTATTATCGGGGCAATGCCCTTGTGAATTTAAGATACTTTCAAGATGCTGTAGCGAGTTACGACGAAGCCCTGAAAATTAAGCCCGACAAATATGAGGCTTGGTATAATCGAGGGTATGCGCTTTTGCAATTGGGAGACTACCCAGGAGCCTTGGCTAGTTTCGACAAAACCATAGAGTTTAAATCCGACAATGCTAATGCTTTTTACAACAAAGCTTGCTGTTATGCTTTGCAGGGCAATGTTGACCTAGCTATCGAAAATCTGCAAAAAACCCTCAATCTGAATCCTGATCAATATCGAGAGTTAGCCACAAATGACTCTGATTTGGCTAGTATTCGCCATGATCAGCGGTTTCATAAATTAATCTATTGATAAGTAGTCGGACAAAAGAAAACGGTACTGTATTAAGTTTTGTAAATCGCCCTCAAACCCTTACTGTTCCCTAATCTCAACCGTTAACTTTAATTGTGTCCACCTACTTAAGCTGTTCGGCATTTAAACCTTAATATCAATAATGGCGCAATCCTTGTAGTGCGTTTAGCGAAGCCATGCCGCAGGCTTTGCATCTTGCTCGCTACTAATACCCAATTTAAATGCATGACAGCTTATCATCCCTGAGAATCAAGAGGTTGTCTAAAAAAGGGCGAGACTCTTGTTGCACCTGACCCTCCATGACAGCATTTTGCAAATTCATGAACGCTTGGAGGTCTTGTGAGTCGTATTTGCTTCTAAGTAGCTGTCGCAGTTGGTCTTCGGCTTCTCTGGTGAGATAGCGTGTCTTTAGTGCCTGTTGAACAATCTCACGAATCAACATGATTCTAGTCCCCAGCTTACCCTTTCATTAGGTTCTCAAGTTCAGCAGGTGAGTTTTATGCAAAAGTCGGATATTTGTTACAAATCTTTACATAAGTCATTGGTCATTGGTCATTGGTCATTTGTCCTTGGCTACCCCATCTTCCTCATCTCCCAGCTCCCCCAGCTACCCCGGCTTCGCACCTCCATACCGCCGCTTTTGTTAAACTTTTGTAAAGATTTGTTCTACCTTGCATAAAATCGCCCCTGAGTTCGTGAGACCTCTATGAACAGAGTTAAGGCGGTGTATCAACGCAATCCCATGTAACTGATGTACCAACCCTACCGCTATCGATGAATGTCATAGACCAACAGTTAAAGCAACTGGCACAAGAAGCACAGCAGCATCCTCCCCGTAGTAAACAACGACAGCAAGCTTTAGCCAAGCTATTGGGTGCCATTCAGCAGTCAGGTAAACTGACTCGTCCCTATCCCGGACAATTCCATGGATTTTATGAGGATATTTATGATGAAGCCAAGCAACGCCTATTTTGTTATATTTGCGAAAGGATTGACGACTATAATCCCAGTTTTGAAGTTTTACAATGGGTGAACTTTCTGCTCAAGCAGCGATTTTTCATGGAAGCCAGTCGTTCTATGATGCCAACCGTGCATAAAGGAATCGATGCTAAACGAGTCAAGCGTTTAACCTTGGATGACTTAGAGAAAAACAATCCAGCCGAAGTTAATCCGCAGTTGACGCCTTCTCTGTCCCAAGAAATTATTCATTATCTAGAAACTGACCCCGAAGGACTCTTTAATCAAACCTATACGTCAAATCAACCTGCCGCCAACTTCCAATTTTTAGCTTTGAAACTTTTATCCGGTTATTCCTGGAAAGAAATTTCTGAAGAACTAGGCATTAAGATTTCAACCTTAAGCAGTTTCTACCAACGTTGCTTAACTAAATTTAGTCCCAAGTTAAGAGAATACTTATCATCATAATCCCTGAGGCACAGAATACAATGTTCCACACCCCGAATGAACCCCTAATGCTGACCGTACCCCTAACGTTAGAAGCCCATCAAATCGCTCAACAGTTTCACCAAAAGCATTGCCCCAAAAAGGCAAAACAAGTTTACCTAAATACGTTAGCCGTTTATGCGGTCAAGACCTCTCTACAATGCTTAGAAATTCCGACAAACTGGCAGGCGAGTGATAGTTGGAATCCAATTATGCAAACCCTGACTAATACAGCCGACTTATTGATTAAAGATCTGGGCAAATTAGAATGCCGTCCCGTCTTACCCAATGCCGCTAGCTGTCATATCCCCGCAGAAGTGTGGTCTGACCGGATTGGTTATGTAGCCGTTGAATTGAATCAAGCCTTAACTGAAGCCAAATTACTGGGATTTTTACCCAGCGTTAAAGCCGAGGAAGTTCCCCTAACTCAACTTATATCACTGGAACATTTATTAGACCATCTTAACCCATCTAAACAACCAATACAACTTGGTCAATGGCTACAAAATATTTTTGATGCTGGTTGGCAGACTGTCGAAACATTATTCGATTCCTCGCCAACAGAACTCGCTTTTAATTTTAGAACGTATACGCAAATAGCCACCCACTTATCCGAACCATCCGATCTGAAAATTACACGCGGTAAGCGGCTGACATTAGGACGACGATATGATGATGAACAAGTCATATTAGTCATGAATTTGACACCAACCTCCGTATCAGAACTCGATATTTCGGTTGAAATATATCCAACGAACGGTCAAACCTATCTGCCTAAAAATTTGCGACTGATGATTCTCGATGACACGGGGGAAACCGTGATGCAAGCTGAAGCCAGAAGCACTAAGCAAATTCAATTACAGTTTAGTGGAGAACCCGGAGAATGCTTCAAAGTTAGGGTAGCGTTAGCTGATATCAGCATGACGGAAACCTTTATCATTTAAACAATGAACGATGAACAATGAACGATGAACAATGAACAATGAACAATGAACACTATCCCAAAAAATTAGTAATTTTGAAACTCGATGGTGATTTTCAAAGCCATGGATTTCGGGTCACATTAGCCATTGGTTGGGATGGCGCACCCCCAGATATTGAACTCAAAGGAGTATTAGACGCAGCGCCTGAATTTGCCGATCGCATCCAGTCTCATTGGCACCATAAGTATCGGTGCATTAGCGCCCCCTATCGAATTAAACCGAAAAAAATTATCTATGATGGTTCAGTAAGCCAGCGCCTGAGAGACTGTCAAGACTCCGCCACTGAATTAGGCGATCGCTTGCGAACCTGGTTAGACGGGGAAGGGTTTCGCCCCCTGGATCGGCGGTTACGTGAATCCCTCAGTCGTCAGGATACGATTCGCTTCTTAGTCAGCACCACTGATCCGCACCTGCAAAAACTTCCTTGGCATTTGTGGGATTTTTTTGACCATTATCCGAAAGCGGAACTCGCCTTAACTGATCCTCAGTTTGAACGTCCGTCCCAATTCACCTCAAATCAGCGCACGCCTAAGGTAAAAATTTTAGCCATTCTCGGTCATAGCCAGGGAATTGATATTGAAAGCGATCGCCAGTTACTTGAAAGTTTACCCCATACCGATATTAAATTTTTAGTCGAAAAAAGCCGCCGAGAAATTAACGACCAACTTTGGGAAAAACAGTGGGACATCATTTTTTTTGCCGGACATAGTGAAACCGAAGGGGAAACCGGGCGGATTTATATTAATCAAACCGATAGCTTAACCATTGATGAACTCTGGTATGCGTTAAGAAAAGCAGTAGAACGAGGGTTAAAACTAGCTATTTTTAACTCCTGCGATGGCTTAGGATTAGCCCGACAACTGGATGATATCCAGATACCGCAAATGATTGTCATGCGGGAGTTAGTTCCCGATCGCGTGGCGCAAGAGTTCTTAAAGTATTTTCTCACTGCCTTTGCCCAAGGTCAACCCTTCTATTTAGCCGTCAGAGACGCCAGAGAACGATTACAGGGATTAGAGAGTCAATTCCCTTGTGCTAGTTGGTTACCCGTAATTGTCCAGAATCCCACCCAAGTTCCACCCAGTTGGAACGACTGGATTAGCGACACTACCGCCAAACCCGTTAAGCGGAGACGGCGAGGTTGGCAATTGGTACTGGGTGCGAGTGTCATGGTTACCAGTTTAGTCATGGGAGTGCGATCGCTAGGCTGGTTACAATTGACTGAACAGCAAGCCTTTGATCAACTCTTGGAAATGCGTCCCACGCCATCCCTTGATCCTCGGTTATTGATGGTTGAAGTTACGGCTGGGGATATCAAACAGTTAGGCGGTGAATATCCGCTACACGATCGCACCCTGCTAAAACTATTACAAAAACTAGAAACCTATCAACCCCGCGCCATCGGCTTAGATATCTTTCGCGATCGCCCAGAGGGGGAAGGGCGGGATGAATTGGTACAATATCTGCAAACGAGCGATCGCGTGATTCCCATCTGTGTTATCCCCTCTCCCCACATTCCGGAAGGGGTTGCGTCTCCCCCTGGACTTCCCAAGGAACGCTTAGGATTTGCTGATATTGTTGTTGATCCAGATGGGATTGTTCGGCGTCATCTCATCGCCATGAAACCGCCAGCCGTATCCTCTTGTTCCACCTTCTATTCCCTGAGTTTTCAATTAGCCCTACACTATCTGCAAGCCGAGGGAATCTCACCTGAATTTATTTCAGAAGATCGCTGGCAATTGGGTTCAGTTACATTAACAAATTTAAATGCAAACCCCGGATTTTACCAGCGTGGTGTCGGATTGGAAGGGTTTCAAGTCTTACTCAATTACCGTTCTCCAGAATTTGCCAAAACGATGGTAGAACGAGTAACCTTGAGTGATATTTGGGCAAATCGCGTGAATTCTGATTTTTTGCAGGATAAAATTATTTTAATTGGCATAACTGATCCCACAATTAAAGATGAATTCCAAACGCCGGGTAATCATGAAATGCGGGGGCTATTCCTGCATAGTCAGATGGTCAGTCAGATTATTAGTGCGGCTGTGGGAGAACGCCCCTTGCTGGCGTTTTTCCCTTTATGGGGGGATCTCGTCTGTGTTGGGATTGGGTCAGTTATTGGAGGTGCGATCGCATGGCACTATCGAGAGTCCCTGTTACGCCTGGGATTAGCAGTGGGAGTCTCTATGATAACGATTAATGGTATTGGCTGGTTTATTTTCATTCAAACTGGGAGTATATTACCCATGGTTCCAGTAATGCTAGCTGTAGTTGCCACAAGTGTAAGTCTTGGGGCTTACCAGGCATTTAGAACTTCGCGATCCGATGAAACCCCTTAAACCTATGATTGCACGCAAACTTGCTTTAATCCTGGCTATAACCGTTCTTGAATTGACAATTCATCGACCATTTGTTCAAGCACATCCGATTCAAAAATTAGCAAGTCTTAAACAAGATCCACCCGTTCGGGATAGACCGAATGATGATCGCAAACCTGCCGGAACTCGTGGACCTTGTGAACAGACTGAACAACCGTTTACACCGTTATTACCCATTACCAACTCTGACTACAAGTTTTCTGGCTTTACCTTAAAAGCTTACCCCACATTTTGGTTTTATATTCCCTATCCGAGTAACACAATTAATCGAGGATCATTCGTTATCAAAGATTCACAGAATGAGACTCGAAACTATCAGGTTAGTTTCCAGCTTCCAGAAACACCAGGTTTTGTCAAAATTAGCTTGCCGATTACTGCCATTCCCCTAGAATTGAATAAACAATATCGTTGGCAGTTCACCCTATATTGTACATCCAATGATCCGACGGATTTATCTCAAAGCATTTGGCATAACGGCTCAATTGAACGCCTTGATCCTCAGCGTTTAGAACCTCAGACAGCAACAGCGTTGGTAATGGATCAGATGAAGTTTTATCAAGATAATCGTCTTTGGTACGATATCTCAGCCGATTTAGTCCAAATCTATGACTTTCCTCTAGCTTGGCGTTATTTATTAAGAACGATAGATTTAGAGGAACTCAAAAAAGAACCGATCGCAGGTTCCGTACAGCCTATTGGTGATTCTAATGAAATCTTAGGAAACCGGGAATAGGGAATCTGGGGGAGTCATGTAGAGACGCGCCATGGCACGTCTAGAAACAAGGACAGCTTGTGCTATCCGTTAGCGAACAATACAAACACCCCCGACTTGTACGGTACAAGCTTCTGGTTTTTTAACAGGTTCTAAACTCTGAGTACTGGCGTTGTAAGTATATTCACCCGCCGGAAAAACTCGGTTAGGATCGGCACAATAGCGATAGCTTTGTCCACCTTCGGGATAGGAGATAACGACTAAAGAACTGGTTGCTGGAGGACAGGTATCGAGTACATTTAATCCATACTCGTCTTCCAATTTTTCTTGGCGAGGATCGGTTGTTTGATTGGCGGCGGTTTGAGTTCCCGGGCGTCCCGGCTTTAAGGTTTCCGTACTCATGTCGTAGGTATATTGTCCCGCTTCTAGAAAACGGTTAGGATTGGCACAATAGGTATAGGTTTGATCCGATTCCGGAAACGACACAACCACTAACGAACCCGTCGCCGCTGGACAGTTTTCCAAGACTCTCAATCCAAAGTCATCTCGTAATAATTGTTTTCGTTTATCTGGGGTTTGATTTGAAGCGGAGGGTTGATTTGAGGGATTATTAACGATAACTCCTGGTGTAATTCCGGAAAGGGAAACCGTATATCTGCCTCTGGTATTATTGTCACCTAAGACGAGGAGTTTATATTCGCCACTGATGGGGACTTGATAAACTAACAGATTGGTTTTGTCATTGTAGACGACTTGGTTCCCGGTTTGTGAAGAACTCAGAACTAAAATAGGTGAAAGAGTGCTGCCCTCTTCTGGTTTAACATTGATGCGAACGGTATCCCCTTGTTGGGCATTAAACCGATATTCTTCACCCCCAGCAGTTTCCAGGGGCGCATTAGGGATTAAGTCGTTACGATAGCGGAAGGTGGGAGAGTTGGTTTGGATAAACCCCCTAACGCTGTCATTATTGTCTAGCATCGTGGCGGCGGTGGCGGTAAGGGACAGGATGGATAAGATGAACCCACTAATAGCCACTGGGGTTGCGATTCGATTAATAACGGTTCGGGTAACCATGCACGCTGGAAATTAAAAACATTAGGTACGCAAAGGATTCTACCAAAGAAAGAGACCTATTTAAAATCGTAGGGTGGGTTAGGCGAGAATTAAATTTAGGTGATAACCCTTTAATGAACAATCCAACCTAACCCACCGATACTCAGGTCGAAACTCTTTTCAAATAAACTACACCTCTTGAAAACGTTGGGGTCAACGGCATAATTGAATAAAGGGCGCACGTCGGTGCGCCCCTACAGCAATTGAATTGGGCTATCGGAAAGTTTGATTATTTGGCAATTTTGGGTCCCATCCCAATTTTACCGGCATAGATGGCGCGATCGCCGAGTTCGTCTTCTATCCGGAGTAGGCGGTTGTATTTGGCAACTCGTTCACTGCGACAGAGGGAACCCGTTTTGATTTGACCCGCACGAGTGGCGACGGCTAAATCCGCGATCGTGGTATCTTCGGTTTCGCCAGAACGGTGAGAGATAACCGAACGGAATCCACTGCGGGTGGCGAGTTCAATGGTTTCTAAGGTTTCGGTTAATGACCCGATTTGATTGAGCTTAATTAGGATCGAATTCCCAGCGGCTAAATCAATCCCTTTTTGCAAGCGAGTGGGGTTGGTGACAAATAAATCATCGCCAACTAATTGGATGCGAGATCCAAGTTTTTCCGTCAGCAATTTCCAATTATCCCAATCGTCTTCATGTAAGCCATCTTCAATGGAAACAATCGGATATTGACTGACTAATTGATCCAAATAATCAACGAGTTCACTAGGGGAATGAGATGAGCCTTCATAGAGATACTGCCCGTCTTTGTAAAATTCGCTGGCGGCGACATCCATGGCTAACGCCACCTGTTCCCCTGGTTTATACCCAGCTTTTTCAATCGCGGCAATTAGAAATTCTAATGCGGCTTTATTGGACTCTAAGTTTGGCGCATAGCCTCCTTCATCACCTACACCGGATAGCAGCTTTTTCTCTTTCAAGACTTGAGACAGGGCGGCGAATACTTCAGCCCCCCAACGCAGTGCGTCTTGAAAGGTATCAGCACCCACGGGGACAATCATAAACTCCTGAAAGTCTACATTATTATCCGCATGGGCACCACCGTTAATCACATTCATTAACGGAACCGGGAGAAGATTGGCAAGGGGTCCACCTAGATAGCGATAGAGGGGAAGTTGCAATTCATTCGCGGCGGCTTTGGCATTGGCGAGAGACACTGCCAGGATAGCATTGGCACCCAGTTCATTTTTATTTTGGGTTCCATCCCGATAAATCATCGTCTGGTCAACGGTTGCTTGGTCTAGGGCGTCCATGTCCAGGAGTTCGGGGGTGATTTTCTCTTTGATGTTACGGACTGCCTTGAGGACGCCTTTCCCGTTATAGCGATGAGAATCACCATCTCGCAGTTCGTGGGCTTCAAAGGAGCCGGTAGAGGCACCACTAGGAACTTGTGCCAAGCCCAGGGCACCACTGGCGAGGCGAACTTCGGCTTCCACGGTGGGACGTCCCCGCGAGTCCAGGATTTCTCTGGCGTCAATGGCTTCAATCGGAGATTCGGGTTTATCTAACATACTGTTTCCTCTAAGTTGCAATGACTCCAGGGTTCAGGATACGTCTGAAGTCGTGGACAAACAAGCGAACTTAAGGATGTTTTCGATCCCCAGCGCTCATATCCGGATTTATGATAGGGTATGCGATCGCTCTGTAGGGATTAAAAATTAAGGGGGTCTGATGAAACTCTATTACTTTCCGAAAACACGCGCCATGCGTCCTCGCTGGTGTTTAGAAGAAATGGGTATTCCCTACGAGTTAATGCGAGTAGATATCACTCAAACGGACAAACAAGAGTATCAAAAGTTACATCCCCACGGCAAAGTTCCAGTTCTAGTGGATGAAGATATAACCATTTTTGAGTCGGCGGCGATTTGTGCTTATCTGACTGACAAATACTCAGACAAAGGATTAATTCCAGCTCCAGGAACATCAGCACGAGCGTATTATTATCAGTGGCTTTTTTATGCGATGGTGACATTAGAGCCACCCGTGGAGCATTATATATTTCAGGTGCTACCGGATTTGCCGGAAAGGATATCGCCACTGAAAAAACGTTCAGAACTCTCAATGGATGACACTTTAGCATGGTTTACCCAAGTCTCTGAACCGTTAACAGCCGCGCTTGAGGGTCAAGATTTTCTGGTCGAAAATCAATTCACGACAGCGGATATTTTGACTGGAGGCGTTCTGATGTGGGCACTTCAATTAGGAATGCTGGATAATCATAAAATCCTCCAGGCTTATGCTGAAAAACTCAGGGGAAGAGAAGCTTTTGGGCGAGCTAATCAAGATTTCTATGCTAAGGTAGAAGACTAACATTTTTACTTAGCCCTTCAGCCCTTCGTTAGGAAACTCTTAACAAGGTAAGGTAGAGTTTTGAGTAAATTACAACGGGAGCATGTCACCTTCGTAGGTTGGGTTGAGGAACGAAACCCAACTCTCAGTTAGCCTGTTGGGTTTCGCCATCGCTCTACCCAACCTACGAGAACTACAGGATTAAGATAAAGTTATGAACGTTAAAAATATTGAGCTGCCAATGGAGCAGATTAAAGCATTTTGCGATCGCTGGCAAGTTACAGAATTTTCTTTATTCGGTTCTGTCTTGCGGGACGACTTTCGCCCCGATAGTGATATTGACGTGATGGTGCAATTTCATCCAGAGGCTCATCCTACGTTCTTCAGTTTGGAGCAAATGGAAGCGGAGTTAAAGACGATTTTTAATCGAGACGTTGATTTAATTACTCGTCAGGGGATTACATCAAGTCGTAACTATTTACGTCGTCAAGAAATTCTTTCGTCGGCTCAGGTAATTTATGAAACGAGATCTGCAATTTTTACTTGACATGCTACAATCCGCAGAACTCATTATAGACTACATCGCTCAATGCTCAAAAGATGAGTTCCTCGAAACCATACAGCTTCAAGATGCAGTCATCAGGCGATTGTTAGTAATTGCTGAAGCAGCCAGACGAATTTCAGAAACGACACGCCAAACCCTGTCCACTATTCCATGGCAAGAAATTAACGGAATGCGAAATCGGTTAGTTCATGAATATGATGATGTTAACCTCAATATCGTTTGGGATGTTGTTCAAAATGAGATACCGATTCTAATTGAGGAGTTACGATTAAGAGTGCCAAGAGAAGAATAAACCCAATTCGTCTTACCTAAACTTGGGCGGAAGTTCGGCGGGAGGTGGAGAATCTGCACCTGGAGGAAGAGGAGGTGAACCGCCAGGTGGTAGGGGTAGCGGTGTTGGTTCTGTTCCAGATGGTGAAGTCCCCGGTGAGGGTGACGGTGACGGTGACGGTGAGGGGGGTGTCGGCGTTTGTGCAGCCGCAGTGTCTCCGGGTGGAGGTGGAGGATCAAACGTTGGTAATCCGTTAGCTGTGTCTCCTGGCGGAGATAAGGGAGTCATTTCCACAGGTTCTGGAGGCGGCGGTTGGATGGTTTCAATGGTGACTGAACGGCTTTTTTGTTCTCCAGCTTCATTGGTAACTTGCAAGGTAATTGTTTCCGTACCTGCTTCTGGACTAAGTTCATAAGGCAAAGTGCCTTCGGGTGGTACAGTACCGGGTGCAGGTAGAAGTTCAACTTTGAGATCTCTACCCCCCTCAACTTTCCAGGATAAAGGTACAGGTATCGCTTGATTTCCAGAAATTGGTATCACAAACTTAGGACGAGTGAGGGTTTCTACACCACCAACTGTAAATTCAACAATATCAAAGGGAACAGGTTGGGCTTCAATTTTAATCGGATCAGTTTTTTGAACGGGTAATTCTTCGGGTTCTCCTTGTTGGGGAACCACGATTAATTCAAAAATATAGGTTCCCGGTTGGCGCACACCTGTGGCAAGATTCAGGCAAACTAATGCCTCATCTTGTATTTCACAGGAGTCTTGGAGGGGTTGAGGAATCCCTTGGCTAAAATCAATTGATTGCATGGGAAAGGTGACAATTCCCTCAGGATTGCGCCCTACCAGTTTTAAGATTCTGATTTGTTCGGGGTGACTAATTTTCCAATTCAGTAAAATACCTAGGTCTTCCGGTTGCGGTTGATCGTCAGGTGAGTTAGTATCATTGGCTGTTGGACTGGCTTCTTGGTCTGCTGCTTCCGGGTTAGTCTGAATGACTTCTTGATAGACGGGTTGAGTTGAGGCAAATTCTTCAATCTCAGGAATTGGAAACGGTGTAATTTTGACTGTATTCGTTTGTAGTTCCTCTAATTCTCCCCTCTTTTTGCCTTGAGGCGTTACAGTCAGTTCAAACACATAATCCCCCGGTTCACGAGCATCAGTTGGCACGTTCTGGCAATTGAGAATCTCATCGGTTGTGCAGAAACGCTCTAACTCGTTGGGAATCCCCTGGCTAAAATTGTAGGCAATTGGACCACTGGTAACTACCCCATCTGGCGATACGCCTTGTATTTTTATAGTTTGGATGCGTTTGGGGTTGGTAATTTCCCAATTCAGGCGAACATTTTCCTGATCAGCCGCCGAGTAATTTTTGCCGGCTGGCGCAAATTCGACTATTTCCGGGCGGGGTTTGGGTCTAAAAAAGAGAAACCACAGCAGGAATATTAATGCCCCAATCAGTCCGACTATACCTAAAATAACTAATAAAAATTGCCACCACGGACGCCCTTCCCAAATTAAAGTACCTTGGAAGCGATTGTTAAGTAAGGGAAACTGTTGTAGGTCTTCAATTTCAATAACAAAGTTTAAAACTCGTCCGTAGAAGGGTCTACGCCACCATTTCTGGCTGGGTTGCACCTCTAAATTCGCGATCGCATACCCACCGGGGGCGAGGCGAACTTGGGTGGGTATCAGGGTATAGGTGCAAAGATCATCGCCATCGGCACTTTTGGCGATGAGGGCAATGTCGCGGGTAATATTACCGCCGTTATACAGTTGTAACTCGAAAACACCGGACTGATGGCTGACTTTACCGACTAGGGTGACTAACTCGACAGTTAACAGGTAAATCGGCATTACCTGGAGGTAAATCGCATCCAGTAACACCAAGTCGGGATTATTCAGGGAATAAAGACGCACCGTGGGGGAATAGATTGTCGCCCAGGTATCTACAGGTGGGGTGATAATGAGCTGGATTAGACCCTTTTCACCCGGATTCAACTCTAAGCCATCCATCACCCGCACCACTCCGGTGTCGGTATAGCCTTCGGGATAAATCACCCTATACCAAATCGGGGCTAAATCCGGACAGGTTAAGCGAAATTGATCCACACGATCCGATCGATTGTGAACTAGAACCTGAACTTCTAAAGGTTCTCCCGGTTGCACCACAGCCGGGACAGCGGAACTGGTGATCGGGAGTAGAGAGAAGGTGGGATCATTTACCCGGATGGCTTCTTGGACAAAAGGTAAGACTTGCAGCCGTGCTTGATGCTGGATTGGCGTGTCTTCCGGGTAATGCTGCTGGGCATCAACCATCAGCAGATAATTATAGGTACCCGGTGTCGCATCCAGTGGTATCGGAATCTGGAACACCACCTCACTACTTTGTCCTTGCCCTAACGCCAGACGTTCATAGGGAGAAATACACCACTGGTGCAGGAATTGGGAGGTTTCATCGATATAAATCTCGATTAAGGCACTTTGATTTCCCTCATTGGTAATGGTGACGCATAACTCAAACGTCGAACCCGGTGTAATCGGCGCATCCCCAGAGGGATTGACAATCATGGACAGGGGTTTTCCGGGAGTCAGCGCTTGCTGAATCATCTCGGAAAACGGGCTACCTTGTCGTCTCATTTCACTGCGATAGTAACGGGGAATGCCTTCCACTTCCATTTCTCGGACAAAACCCTCTTGAACTAACTCATCGAGTTCTATAGCGATCGCCTGTTCATTTTCGTTGATGTGATCGGCGATTTCGGGTAGGGTATGCCCTTCCTCGCGACGGATAAACAGAACAATCTGCCGTTGACGTTCCGGAAGTGCCAAGATATCAGCAATATTTATGGTTTTACCACCATTCGCCGAAGGATTGGATGGATTGCTATTCATAGTTTCCCTTTCCCCTCTGGGTTTGACCTCTCCTCCTGCTGACTTCCAAGGGCTAAACTGATTATTTACACGTTCAGCATGGGTGGAGCGACAACTGTATTAATGTTTACAGCGTTCACTCTGACAATTAAACCGCAAGCGAGACTCAATGTCAGCTATTGTCATCTATCCTAGGTAATTAGCCCTCAACTAAAGTTGGGGCTAAAAGCTTAAACCCGTTAAAACGGGTTCAAAGAGCTACTCATCGATTCTTACTTGAGCTTTAGGCGATATTCTGTTTAAGGAGCGTGCCATTCATTCTAGGTTAGTAGTAGACACCAAGCGTGTCAGAAGCTCCCGACAGCGCTGACTACAAACTACGCGATCGCAGGTTGTCCTTAACCGATGAACAGGAAATCGCTATCCGATTACCTAGACCTGAACGGCTGTCGGATTGGGGGTTTTGCGGATATGGGGAGGGAGTGCGATCGCTCTCCTCCTGCTCCCTCGGCAAAAGAGGAGGTGGCACAACCGAAGAATGACAACTCTCTCCGAACTGGCACAACAAAGAGTCGGCAAAACAGGAAAATCCCTGATGATGCCATCATTCCTGATACTAAATTAACTCGCTATCTCCTGGTCAAGAGAGAACAAGACGATAAATCAAACTTTTTGGCACAGGCGGGATTTACACGGGATAATCCCGACCAATTAAAATCCGCCATTCGTCAACTTGCCGATACAGTGAAAGCGGTAGAAGATAGAAGCAATGAATATGGGACGTTCTACCGTGTCAAAGGTCAACTCATGGGTGTCAATAACACAAACTTGGAAGTAATCACAGTCTGGCTGAACCGTAAAATTGATAACCAATTCCAGTTTATTACTTTAATTCCCAACAAGGAGTGACACTAGAAATGCTTGAACTTTACCAGCGCGTTGTCCTATCTCGCAACCTACCAGAACATCACCTGCAAAAAGGCGATGTTCTCACTCTGATTGATTATGTGCCTCACCCTAGCGGTGGCGAAGATGGCTATATTTTGGAAGTTTTCAATGCTGTGGGTGAATCAATTAATGTAATTGCTGTGCCGATGGGAGCAGTTCAAGCCTTGAAAAATAATGAAATCCTCACTGTTCGTTCTTTAGCTGAGGCGAGTTAGTAAAACTTAAACCTGCTCTCGCGCTAACCATGCAGCATACAGCAATTGTGAGATGAGTGTGCGATTTTCAGGTATATTATCTATGGTGGGTTTATCGTAGGCAAAACTAATCCTAACACAGCTAAACCCCTTGAATTTTAGTAACACTTTGTATAATGTCTGGTTTTCGTCTCACTCCTAATGTCTCCTTGGACATAAGTATTTTTTTAAATTTTCGATAAAAATCATTACTAAGTATTGACAAAAACACAGATTTTACAGACGGGATAGCAGTTTTCCCAATGCTGAATCGTGAGAGACACAGATTGACACAGAGAAGTAAATAATCTCCCCAACAATCGAATCATCTTCTCCCCATTCAGAACTAACCTTTCTGTGTAATCAGTGCTACCCGCCTCCCACCCCCCACCTCTACCGTTCCTACCAATCAGAGAAATCAGTGTTACCATTCTTGATTCAGCCAGGGAGTGCCATATCCAAAGACGCGATCGCAGATTAAACTAAGAGGCGGTGCTTGATTGCTAATCTGTCGTTATCGTCCTCTCCCAACCCGCTCAGGAGCAAGTATTGATGATTCGCCTGCCTAACAACCACCCAATTTTCAAGGGTTCGAGACTATGGTCAATGGTTGTGGTTTCAGCATCCCTCGTATTGCCCTTGATGCTAGCTCAATCCTTTTATTCCGGTTCTAAACCGATCGCACCCTCTCCCCAACCGTCTTCGGAGCCATCACCCCGATCGGAAGTCCCACCACCGCCAAATCCGTCCCCGGCTGAAGTAGAATGGCGTCATCGTCTGATTGCCCAAAGTCTCTCCTGGCAACGTCCCTCAACTCCTGTTCCCAAGGCAACCCCATCTCAATCCTCTACGACTCAAGATACCGCCAAAACTCAAACCTCGGCGGCTCAATCACCGACAGCCAACCGAACCACTCAAACCTCGGTTCCCAAACCCCCTACCCCCCTACCGCCCAAACCTAACGCCCAGACTCAAGCCCAAACTCCACCCCCCCAATCCCCTCCCGCCGCTTCGGAAAACTCTGCCAAATCTGAAACTCCTCCAGCTAATGCAGCCAGCCTAGAAATGCGAGTTGCGATCGCAACTGGGGTAAGTTCCCTCGACGTTGGCACATCTACCACTGGATTGGTGGTGGATGGGAATGGCAAGACATTAGGAAAACTTGAGGCGAACGAAGGCGTTAATGCTCAACCCAATGGTTCTTATCTTCGCATCGGTGAATGGAAAACCCCAGGGGGCGTTTGGCTTAAACCCACAGGTGGCGGGTTTGTTTTTGTCAATGGTCGCTGGTATCGAGGGGATTTACTTTTAATATCACAAGGGGATAGTCTACTTGCCGTTAACTATATTGAGCTTGAGGCGTATCTAGCCAGTGTCGTCGGTTCCGAAATCTATCCCAGTTGGCCCCCCGCTGCTCTGAAAGCCCAAGCGATCGCGGCTCGTTCTTATGCGATCGTGCATTATATTCGACCGGCTAATCAGTTATATGATTTGGGTAATACTCAGCGTTGGCAAGTGTATAAGGGAATTGAGTCGGAGTGGAATACCACCACTCAAGCGGTTCAGCAAACCCAGGGAATGTTTCTCAGTTATAAAGGGGGCGTGGTGGAATCGCTGTACGCCGCTTCAGATGATATTGTCAGTAATGTTTTTGGCGGTCAAGGAATGAGCCAACGGGGAGCATACAAGTTGGCGATGCAAGGGTATGATTACAAACAAATTTTAGCCCATTATTATCCGGGTGCGGGGTTGTCATGGATTGAGGATCATTAAACGCTGGAAAGGTTTTCCGGCTTAAGTGTATGATCATGATTTCGAGTAGGCGATCGCGATGACATTAGCAACCAAGCAACTAACCTTTGCAGAATGATTAAATTTTTATCGGTAAAAGTTGTATAATCGTCTTTTTCATCAGCTCTGATCCTGGAAAAAGGTATCGGGGTCAATTCCCGATTCTCGTAGTCGCTCAATCAAAGCATCTAACTGAGCTTGTGTAGCTTTGGCTCGTTGTCTGTCCTGTTGAGCTTGCTGTAAAGCTTGGGCTTTTTGGATTCTCTCTTGTTCGGCTCGTTGTCTTTCTTGTTCGGCTCGTTGTCTTTCTTGTTCAGCTCGTTGTCTCTCTTGTTCAGCTCGTTGTCTCTCTTGTTCGGCTTCCGTCAGAATCCAATTTCCTTGAGCATCATACCAACGCAACCAGAAGCGATTAATCCCTTGAAACTCTCCCTGCCATAATCCCAAACCTAAGCCTAATTCACTCATCCATACTCGCCCATCTTGTACCTCTAACTCTTGATAATGCGCTCCATTCAATTTAAACGCCCGTAGTTGATTGGTGTAACGACTAAATACGACATAGTAAGGGATATGTAAAATCTGCTCATAAACCTGCCATTTTCGCGGCGGTTTATCTTCAGTTGATCGCTGACTCTCTTGCCCATTTCCTCGACCTTGTTCAGGTTCTGGCGCGATTACCTGTTCTCCTAAGTCTTCCCTCTCAGTTCCAGGTGAGAGCAATTCCACAACCACAAACGGATTGACGCCCTCCTGCCAAACCACATAAGATAGGCGCATATCCACATCATCATACAGTCGCGGTACACCGACAACCCCAAACCAATCTGGGCGCTTGTACCACAGAGGATGACGCACATCATAGTAAAGGTTTAAGTCGCTGGCATAAAAGATCTGTGAAAGGGGATAGTGGGGAGGGCAAAATGTCAAGCTCAATAATTGCGCTTGCCAATCATGGAATTCGTCAGGCAAACCGGGTTCCTCTGGATCTTCACTCGGAAGATCATACATCGTCGGTAGCGTTTCCCTCGGTGAACAAGGTGGATCAGTTTGAGGAACAGGATAGTTGAACGAAACCATGGACGGAAATTGTTAGGAAAACTGGCTCTATCTTAACAATCGCTACTTATGCACAAGGGCGGGTTTTGTTGTTTAGTTATTGACAATCAGCTAGCGCTAGTTCCTAAACCCGCCCCTACAGTGGCGATCGCTAACTGTAGTGACTCGACTGATTTTAACCCTGATCCGGGAAAAAGGTATCGGGGTCAATACCTGATTCTCGCAGTCGCTCCATCAAAGCATCTAACCGAGCTTGTGCAGCTTCGGCTCGTTGTCTCTCTTGTTCAGCTCGGTGTCTCTCTTGTTCCGCTCGTTGTCTTTCCTGTTCCGCTTCCGTCAGAATCCAGTTTCCTTGAGCATCATACCACCGTAACCAGAGGCGATTAATCCCTTGAAACTCTCCCTGCCATAATCCTAAACCTAAGCCTAATTCGCTCATCCATACTCGCCCATCTTGTACCTCTAACTCTTGATAATGGGCTTCATTCAGTTTAAACGCTCGTAGCTGATTGGTGTAACGACTGAATACGACATAATAAGGAATCTGTAGAATCTGCTCGTAAACCTGCCATTTTCGCGGCGGTTTATCTTCAGTGGGAAGCTGACTCTCTTGCCCATTTCCTTCACCTTGTCTTGGCTCAGAGTCTGGCAATGGGATTACCTGTTCTCCTAAGTCTTCCCTCTCGGTTCCAGGTGAGAGCAATTCCACCACAACAAACGGATTGACGCCCTCCTGCCAAACCACGTAAGACAGGCGCATATCCACATCATTATACAGTCGCGGTACACCGACGACCCCAAACCAATCCGGACGTTTATGCCACAGAGGATGACGCGCATCATAGTAAAGGTTCAAGTCGCTGGCATAAAAGATCTGTGAAAGGGGATAGTGGGGAGGGCAAAATGTCAAGCTCAATAAATGCGCTTGCCAATCATGGAATTCGTCAGGCAAACCCGGTTCCTCTGGATATTCACTCGGAAGATCATACATCGTTGGTAACGTTTCTTTGGGTGAACCCAGTGGATCGGTTTGAGGAGTGGGATAGTTGAATGAAACCATGGACGGGAATTGTTAGGAAAACTGGCTTTATACTAACAATCCCTACTTATGCATAAGGGCGGGTTTTGTGGTGGAGTTATTGGTAATAAGCTACCGCTAGTTCCTAAACCCGCCCCTACAGTGGTTGGTTAACAATCCCTACTTATGCATAAGGGCGGGTTTTGTGGTGGAGTTATTGGTAATAAGCTACCGCTAGTTCCTAAACCCGCCCCTACAGTGGTTGGTTAA
>NZ_JAVJNP010000050.1:0-73954 GCF_040217205.1 Coleofasciculus sp. A1-SPW-01
ACGAACAGACTTTTGTATTGTTCCGGCGCGGAGGGGCATCCCGTGTCGTTAATAAAGCCAAGAGTCTCCTAAACAATAGTCGGATTGTCTTGGAAGCCTACACCATACCTGTACTCAGGTTGGTGTAGGAGTATGTCACAATCCTCGGTCATTTATGCCCAGGAGAAGTCAAGCCAATTGCCCTCCATATATAGCGTAGCGAAGGTGAAAACCCCTGTGTTTCAAAGGGGGGATGAAACCGAGCGAGTCGTCTAGCCAAGCAATTTTAGTTGTGAGTCTAGTACAATTTTCTGTTTTTATGCTATAATAACCAGCCTAAGCAAAAACAAGATTATGATAGTTTTTGAGTTCAAGGTAAAAGCCAAACCAACTCAATACGCAGCCATTGATGAGGCGATTCAGACTTCTCAGTTTGTCCGAAACAAATGCTTACGATACTGGATGGACAACGAAGGTGCCAGCAAATACGACCTCAACAAATATTGCAGTGTATTGGCGAAAGAGTTTAGCTTTGCCTCTGAACTCAACTCTCAGGCGCGTCAAGCATCGGCTGAACGTGCTTGGACTGCTATCAGCCGTTTCTATGAAAATTGCCGGAAGGTAGAGACGCGCCATGGCGCGTCTGTACAAGGCTTCCTGGCTGATTCCAACGGTCACACAGAGGAGTCACCCAAGTTTTACCGCAAATCGGAAAGACAACTCAATCGAGCTAATCGCAAGAAGTCAAAGAAGTACCGCAAGGGAGCAAAACCGCAGTCCAGAAACTATCATAAGGCAAGAAAGCGATATGCACGGAAGCATTTAAGAGTAAGTAGGCAGCGAAAAGAGTATTGCAAGCGAGTAGCGTACTCCGTGATCCAGTCTAACGATTTGGTAGCCTATGAAGACTTGAATGTGAAAGGGTTGGTAAAGAATCGCCACTTGTCTAAGTCGATCTCTGACGCTGGTTGGTCTATGTTCCGGCAATGGCTGGAATACTTTGGGCATAAGTACGGGAAAGTGACGGTAGCCGTTCCACCTCACTACACCTCCCAAGATTGCCCAAAGTGCCATGATCGGGTCAAAAAGTCCCTGTCCCAACGAACACATGTCTGTGGCAACTGTGGGTACGTTGAAGACAGGGACATTGCCGCCAGTCTAAACATCCTGCAAAAAGGATTAAGTACGGTAGGACATACCGGAACTTACGCTTGGGGAGACTTGCCCTCTTGGGCGGTTGGAGCAATCCTGTCGTCTAACGGCAAGTCAAAGAACCAAGAATCTCCGTTGCTTTAGCACGGGGAGTGTCAAGTTAAAAGGGAGCTATCAAGAACACAAGCGAGCTGCCATCTGCGTTCTTGAGCAGACGATTACAGATATTTCTCATCAAATTCTCTGAGCAAGTCTGCCTAAAATTGGTGTAAGGATAGAGACCAAACGATGTCAAAAAAGAGTGCTGGAGTATTTATTGGGGGTTTAGTCGTGGGGGGTGTCATTGGCACCCTCACCGGATTGCTGATTGCCCCACGTTCAGGGCGGGATACGCGACGGTTGTTGAAAAAATCTACAGATGCCTTACCGGATTTAGCCGAAGATCTATCAACGACTGTACAACTACAAGCCGATCGCCTTTCCGAATCAGCCCTACGCAACTGGGATGGAACCTTGACCCGACTGCGAGATGCGATCGCGGCGGGACAAGAGGCTTCCGCCAGGACACGAGACGAACTAAACTCGACTCAATCGGACGTGGCGAGTGAATCACCCGCGTCCGTTTCTGATCATCAAGTGTAGGCAACCGGTCGGTGATTGATCCTCTATTTTGGCTCGGACTCTCTATTTTATTAGTCGCAGTTAGCTTAACGGCTGTTTTAGTGGCAGCATTACCCGCGCTGCAAGAATTAGCACGAGCAGCCCGTAGTGTGGAAAAGTTGGCAGATACGCTGCGGCGAGAATTGCCGCCTACTTTAGAGTCGATTCGTCTGACGGGTTTAGAAATTAGTGACTTGAGCAACGATATGAATGAAGGCGTTAAAAGCGCGGGTCAAGTCGTGCAGCAAGTTGATCAAAGTATCAAAGGTGCGAAAAATCAGGCGAAAAAAGCCCAAGTCGGCAGTCGTAGCGTTGTTGCGGGTGTTAAAGCGGCTTGGAAAACCTGGAGAAACCCTGGAGCGAGTCGTCGTTCCCTTGATCGTTTACCCCCCTCTGAGCGCAAAGCTCTTGATTTGCAACAACAGGATACAGATCCGGATACGGTTGAACAAGAATATGAGAGATATGAGGAGATTCAGGATAATGCTCCTGTTTCTCGGCAAGGGGACGATGGGTGAGATAGGGAGCTGGGGAAGCTGGGGGAGCTGGGGAAGCTGAGACATTCCGATGAAAGATCTTTATGTAGGGGCGGGTTTTACCACTAACATTTCGTTTTCACCCTGATATAACTAAACCCGCCCTGACCTAACCGTTCAATTATCACAAATGACGTAGCTTGCTTCTCGCTCCCTTGAGTATGACGAATGACAAATGACAAATCCCAAATATTAGAGTAAAGTAAACAAGTGTAAAGAAATCTTTACCTTAACCTGATCTTATCTCCCGTTTAAGATATCTCACCCCTGTCCATTGTTTTGTGTATCGCAATGCTGGATCTTTTTAAACGATTTTTGGTAATCTTGGTGGCGTTTTGTCTGGCTGGCTCTGTTTGGGCGATCGCACCATCTGCCCAGGCTTATAACAACCCCGATCTACTCCCGGAAACCCAGACACCGATTATTGACTTGGCGAACCTGCTCCCCCAGCTTCAGGAAGAAGCCTTAATTCAAGACATAGAAACCTTTGAGGCACAAACAGGCTGGAAGCTGCGGGTACTCACCCAATATGACCGTACACCCGGTTTAGCTGTTCGCGATTACTGGGGACTCAATGATAAAAGTGTTTTACTGATTGCTGACCCACGCGGCGGTAATCTGTTGGGCTTTAATGTGGGCGACGATTTATATCAATTTCTACCCCGTACCTTTTGGGTAGAGTTACAGACACGCTTTGGCAACCTCTACTTTGTGCGTGACAATGGGGAAAACCAGGCAATTGTCCAAGCGTTAGATACGGTTAAAACTTGCCTAAATAAGGGTGGATGTAACGTTGTTCCGGGCTTGCCTCAAGAGCAGTGGATTCTCACCCTGATTACCTCTTTGGTGGGTGGTGTCGTTTTGGGCTTTGCCGCGATTCCTCGCAAAGATGGACAGCTTGTGGCTTGGCAATGGGCATTAATCTTTTCTCCCTTGTGGGGTATTCTCTTCATTGCTTTCGGAATTGGTCCAGTTGTCACTCGGACGGCTGAATGGTTGCCTTTATTCCGGAATGTATTGGCGTTTGCGCTAGGGGCGTTAGTGGCTTACCTGTCACCGTTCATTGGTCAAACGACAGCGTCGGACATGTAATTATTGGTCATTGGTCATTGGTCATTGGTCATTGGTCATTGGTTTTTTCCAGTAAGGGCGCACGTCTATGCGCCCCTACAATTTTATCTACTGACAATTCCTGACCACTGCACCTTTTTTTGCTGAGTGCGACGATAGGAGAAGAAATACTCCGGTTGCTGATAGGTACAGTGAGGCGCGATCGCGACTTGTTCATCCTGTAAGCCGAGTTGTTCGAGTTGTATCGCGTTCACCCGCCGTACATCTAAACGTACTCGCCCTGGATGGGGATCTTCAAAAATTGGGGAATGGGGAAGCTGCTGTAATTCAGCCAAAATTGATTCAGAAGTATCTGTTTTATCTGTAGAGATAATGCTAGAACCGACTTCTATGGCGACGGTTTCCGAAACTTGATACACTTCTGGCGCGATCGCAGGTCCCATGGCAACCCTCAGATTGTCTAGGCGGCTACCAGTTTCTAGGAATCGTGCGATCGTATTTGGCACAATTCGAGCCGCCGTTCCTCGCCATCCCGCATGAATAGCCGCGACTCGTCCCGTTTGTTCATCGCCAATCAGCACAGGCGTACAGTCAGCCGTGCAAACCCAGACAGCTTCCTGGGGGTGTTCAGTGAAGATACCATCAGCCGCAGGTTTTTCCGGCGTCTGAGTCTCCGTTTGACTGACTGAACCAACAATTTCAGAGGGGGTGAGGACAGTATTCCCATGAACTTGGCGCACCCGATAAACATTCGCTTCAGGCTGTAGGGCTTCTACAATTTGGTCAGGGGTACGAGGGGAAAAGGCTGAGGTGAAGAAGCCGTGATGCCAAGGTTTGAGAAGGCTACAGGTTAGATACGGTAAGTTGTCCCACGTTTGCCAGTGCCACGTATGCATTGATTTTTGTTCATTGTTCATTGTCTGCTGTGTCCCAGAAAATTTACATAGGAAACACTATTCCATCAAGGGAAGCTCAGGAGTACAATAGGCTAGCTTAGCTAATCTTTAAGCCGTAGTGGTACTTGATCAACAAGCTCTGGAAATAGCCCTCCAAACCGTCACGCAACAGCTATCCCGTTCTAAACTCCCAGGACTTCAAGATATCGGGGAGCTTGCGATCTATTTATTTGACAGCCTATCCTCTACTAATCAAACCCTCTGGGAATTACTAGACAGAGGAACCCCACCTCCTACCGTTGTTATCGCCGCTCAACAGACGGCTGGACGAGGACAGTGGGGACGGCAATGGCAATCGGAGCAGGGTGGGCTATACTTATCGTTGGCTTTAACCACGAATGTGGAAGCATCCAATAGCGCCCAGCTAACGATGTGCAGCGCTTGGGGTATTGCTACAGCGTTGAGATGTTATGGTATTCCTGTCCTGATTAAGTGGCACAATGATCTGCTGTTGTTGGGCTATAAGTTGGGGGGGATTCTCACCGAAACTCGACTGTCTCAGGGGCAGATTACTAAAGCGGTGATTGGTGTAGGCATTAACTGGAGCAATCCTGTGCCAGAAACAGGGATTAATTTACAATCCTTTTTTACGACTCAATCCATGAGTCCATCCGTAACCTCCCTGGAAATGTTAGCCGCAATCGTGATCCAGGGATTGCGATCGGGATACCACTACGGGTTAGAATCAGGCATTGATAATTTACGGTTGTCCTATCAAAGGTTACTGTTTCATCAGGGAGTCTCGATTCAGGTCAACGGACATCGTGGCATCGTTAAAGGCGTCACGTCAACGGGTGATCTAAGAGTTAGCGTAAACTCAGCACAGGCAATGGATACAAATGCTGATACCACCATCAGTCCCGAAATTCACCTCAAGCCCGGTACAATTAGTCTGGGCTATTCTCAAGATCTGCCTTGAGTCCAAACGCCAAATGTTACTGGGTTCAGTTTATAACTTGTTGGAATGAATGAATCGGTATTCTTGCCTAATTATCCCTGTTGCCATAAAGGTCAGGACTGTCACGAGAAGGTATATAAATACCCTTAAATTGACTGAAAATTTTACTCAATATTGACTAAGAGTGAGCCATGAGGAGTGAGTCGCAAATGAATAAACAAACCGTCGCCAATTCCACCCCAACGGGCGTATTTTATCGGTATCCCTGGCTGAAGCAGGGTATCAGTGTGATGGGAGGACTTGGTGTTCTCAGTAGTGGTTTGGTTGTTGCTCAAACCGATGCACCAATCGACACAGGCGCAGCCCCAGCCGCACCGCCTGCTCCCCCAGCGATTAAATTTACCCCGCCGCCCCCAGCACCTCCCGCCCAGCCTAAACCTGCTGCGCCACAAGCTATTGTTGCACCGCCAGCGCCAGCGCCTAAACCTGCCTACCGTCCCCCTGCTCCCCCAGCCCCTAAACCTGCTGCTCCTGCACCAGTTACCGTTAGCAAGCCTCCAGCCCCAGCTCCGGCTCCGGCTGCACCGACACCCAGAGTGGCGACACCTCCAGCGGCAAAACCGAGACTGAACGCGCCGAATTTATCCATTCCGGCTCCCGCTACCTTAGCCAAACCCCCAAAAGTTATTGTTAATCCGTCCCCCGCTCAAACGGCAACTCAAACCCCAGCCGCGCCGAATAATAGCTATATTGATTCGACGAACTACAGTCTGGGGGCAACACAGGGAACGGAAAAACCCACTGTGGTTGTGACTGAGCGGTCAACAGGGTGTCAAACCGTGTCGCGCAATGGACGATTAACGAGTGGGAGTTGTGGGGGTCAAGCGACGCCAACATCACGAACAGTGGCAGGGCGGATTCAACCTCAACCCCCTCAACCTCAGGGAGGAACTGGTGGAGCCGCAACTCGACTTCCTACACCTCCAGTTGCGGTTAATGCCAGTGTGAGACGCCCAGTCCGGTCAGTTCAAAGGGTTGCAGTGTCTGGCAATTCTGGGGGCAGACAGTTTACTCGCCGTCCTCCCGTCTCCTCTCTATCCCCAACGGCATCATCCAAAACCACTCCCACGGGTCTGACTTACTATAATTTCTCCAACCGACCCCAGGGACGTACTATCGTCGGTAATGCCAGCTTTATTTTCCCCTTAACCATTCCGTCGGCAATTAGCTCAGCATTCGGGTGGCGCACCCATCCGATTACGGGGACATCTCGTTTCCATGCGGGTACAGATATCGCTGCCCCGACGGGGACACCCGTTTTGGCGGTGGCTCCGGGTGAGGTGGCTACGGCTGATTACTTAGGTGGCTACGGACTCACGGTGATTTTGCGCCATGAGGAAGGGACTCAGGAAAGCCGTTATGCTCACCTGTCAGAAATTTTTGTGCAACCGGGTGAATCGGTGGATCAGGGTAATGTGATTGGGCTGGTTGGTAGCACCGGATTTTCCACGGGTCCCCATCTCCACTTTGAATGGCGTCATCAAACCACTGATGGTTGGGTGGCGGTTGATGCTGGCGCTCATTTAGAATATGCTATGGCTCAACTGATTGAAGCGTTGCAGGTGGCACAGGCGATCGAGCAACCGGATTCTTAGAGCAGGGGGAGTTATCAGTGAGCAGTGAGCAGTTATCAGTGATCAAAAGCAGGAGGAGATGGGGGAGATGGGGGATATAGGGGAGATAAGGTTAGGTTATCCTCAAAGGACAACGTGATGCCCTCGCCTCATACCGATAGACGCGCCATGATACCGATAGACGCGCCATGGCGCGTCTCTACAGGTTCAGATTGATGGGGGGTTCGGGTTTTCAGCTAGACTTTGGCTTCTAGGGACTTGAGATATTCGGTATTGACACCGGATTCGCGGATTAGGGCAATTTTTCCTGTCCGGGCGACTTCCCGAAGTCCAAACTTGCTCAAAATCTGGACGATCGCGACCATTTTTCCAGGGTCTCCCACAACTTCAATGGTCAGGGAATCTTCGGCAATATCGACCACCCGAGCCCGGAATACTTGGGCAAGTTCAATGATCTCCGATCGCGTGGAACTGGTGCCGTTGACTTTGATCAACATTAATTCCCGTTCCACACAAGGAGTCGTGGTAATCTCTTGAACCTTGATCACATTGATCAACTTGTAGAGTTGCTTGGTGAGTTGCTCAATCGATCGCTCATCCCCAGGCACTACCATCGTAATCCGGGAAATCCCAACTTTTTCCGCAGGACCAACGGCGAGACTTTCAATATTGAAGCCGCGACGGGCAAATAAACCAGCGATGCGAGTTAAGACGCCAGCTTCATCTTCAACTAAAACTGAAAGGGTGTGTTTCATCAGCTAACACCTATAAGGCACAAAGGCAATTGCCTCTTGCTTATGTATAATCGGGTCTTGGCTTGAGGCTTTTATATCTTACCGTGGTCTGAAAAAATAACAAGACTTAATTCATCTATTTTTTGACGTTAACCTCGGTGAACCCCAAACCCCGTCGTCGGGTATGGCAAAATTAAACGTAAAACCCAAGATTTCCATGACAGCAACCACTCCCTCCCTACCCACTCAATATGATCCCACCACGACCGAAGCCAAGTGGCAGCGGTTTTGGGAAGAACAGGGCGTCTTTCAAGCCCACCCCGAACAAGGTGGTGAACCCTATTCCATGGTGATTCCACCGCCCAATGTCACAGGTAGCCTGCACATGGGTCACGCCTTGGGACAAACCATTATGGATATCCTGGTTCGCTATAACCGAATGAAAGGGTTTAATACGCTGTGGGTTCCGGGAACTGACCATGCCAGTATTGCCGTGTCCACAATCTTAGATCGGCAACTGAAAGCCGAAGGCAAAACTCGTCAAGAGGTAGGACGGGAAACCTATCTAAATCGCGCTTGGCAATGGAAAGAAGAATCAGGGGGGTGGATTGTTAACCAATTGCGTCGCTTAGGCGTGTCGGTGGATTGGTCGCGGGAACGGTTCACCATGGACGAAGGCTTGTCTAATGCTGTGCTGGAAGCCTTTGTCCAACTCTATGACACCGGACTGATTTACCGGGGTGAATATATGGTGAATTGGTGTCCCCAATCCCAGTCGGCGGTTTCGGATTTGGAGGTGGAAAATAAGGAGGTTAATGGTCATCTGTGGCATTTTCGTTATCCCCTGAGTGAGGGAAATGGGTCAGTGGAAGTGGCGACAACTCGCCCGGAAACCATGCTGGGGGATACAGCCGTGGCGGTGAATCCCAATGATGAACGCTATCAGCATTTAATTGGCAAAACCTTGACCTTGCCGATTATGGGGCGAGAGATTCCGGTGGTTGGGGATGAGTTGGTTGACCCTAGTTTCGGTACGGGATGCGTCAAAGTTACACCCGCCCATGATCCTAATGACTTTGAGATGGGCAAACGCCATGACTTGCCCTTTATTAATATTTTGAATAAAGATGGCACGCTGAATGAAAATGCGGGCGAGTTTCAAGGACAAGACCGATTTGTCGCCCGGAAAAATGTGGTGCAGCGACTAGAGGCAGATGGCTGTCTGGTTAAAGTTGAAGACTATCATCATACCGTTCCCTATAGCGATCGCGGCAAAGTCCCCGTTGAACCCCTATTATCCACCCAATGGTTCGTCAAGATTCGTCCCCTGGCGGATAAAGCGCTGGAATCGCTGGATCAGCATCACTCCCCCAATTTTGTCCCCGATCGCTGGACAAAAGTTTACCGGGACTGGTTAGTTAAATTAGAAGACTGGTGTATTTCGCGTCAACTCTGGTGGGGACATCAAATTCCGGCTTGGTATGCGGTGAGTCAAACCGGGGGACAAATTACTGATAATACTCCCTTTATCGTGGCTCACAGTGAAGCCGAAGCCTTAGAAAAAGCGAAATCACAATTTGGCGAATCTGTCAAGCTCATCCAAGACCCCGATGTCCTCGACACTTGGTTTTCCTCCGGCTTGTGGCCCTTCTCCACCATGGGCTGGCCCCAACAGACACCAGATTTAGAGACGTACTATCCTACCACCGTATTAGTTACAGGCTTTGATATCATCTTTTTCTGGGTTGCCCGAATGACGATGATGGGCGGATACTTTACCGATCAAATGCCATTCCAAACCGTTTATATCCACGGTTTAGTCCGGGATGAAAATAACAAAAAGATGTCCAAGTCGGCAAATAATGGTATTGATCCGCTGCTTCTGATCGAGAAATATGGAACCGATGCGCTACGCTATACCTTAATCCGGGAAGTCGCGGGTGCAGGTCAAGATATTCGTTTAGAGTATAATCGCCAAACCGATGAATCGGCATCCGTAGAAGCCTCGCGCAACTTTGCCAATAAACTCTGGAATGCGGCGCGGTTTGTGATGATGAACCTGGATGGGAAATCGCCTCAAGTCTTGGGTTCGCCATTGGCACAGGAACGGGATACATTAGAATTATGCGATCGCTGGATTCTCTCGCGCTTTTATCAAGTCGTCACTCAAACCCGTCAGGATTTCGATCAGTACGGTTTAGGAGAAGCCGCCAAGGGGCTCTATGACTTTATCTGGGGTGACTTTTGTGACTGGTATATCGAACTGGTTAAACAACGGTTGCGCCAAAAGGGAACCCAATCACGGCACATTGCCCAGCAAACCCTGGCGCACGTCCTCGATGGTATCCTGAAACTATTGCATCCGTTTATGCCGCATATTACCGAAGAAATCTGGCATACTTTAACGCAAAAAACAGACGAGTGTTTAGCGCTACAACCCTATCCCGCGCTACCCGACTCGGAAACCGAACCCGGTGCATTTCCTATCAATCAAGACCTAGAAAAGCAGTTCGAGTTACTCATTGGTACAATCCGCACCATCCGTAACTTGCGTGCTGAAGCGGGTGTGAAACCGAAGACAAAAGCCCCGGTGATTTTGCAAAGCGAAAATCCGGATGAACGTGATATTTTACAGAAGGGTGAATCCTACCTGCAAGACTTAGGTAAAGTCGATACCTTGACGATTGTGCCAGCCTTAACCGAAGAACTCAAAACCACAATGGCAGGCGTAATTGGCACTGTTCAACTGATTATTCCTCTAGCCGGATTAGTTGATGTCGAAACACTTCGCGCTAAGTTAGACAAAGATCTCAGTAAAATCGATGCTGAAGTCAAATCTCTGTCGAGTCGTTTGGCGAATCCAAACTTTGTCAATAAAGCCCCCGCCCCTATTGTTCAGGGTGCTAAGGATGCATTGAGTGAGTCTATGCATCAAGCCGAAATTTTGCGCGATCGCCTAAAGCGACTTTAAAACGAATGTCACTGACTGGTATGCTGACACTTAACTATCGTTACCGAATCTATCCAGACGCTGCTCAAGAACAACGGTTGATTGAGTGGATGGAAATCTGTCGTCGTGCATACAACTATGCATTGGGGGAGATAAAGGATTGGTGCAATAGTCGTAAGTGCTTGATTGATAGATGCTCCCTGGAAAAAGAGTACATCATTCCAGTAGATGCCAAGTTTCCTGGTGAGATACAACAGCTTAACAATTTGCCCAAAGCTAAGAAGGAATTTCCCAAGTTAAAAGAGGTTCAAGGGGAAAAACCAGGAAATCCTCAAAGTGATTTGGGGAAGCCCACACCATAATCTTTGATTTGGTGTGGGAGGATGTCACTCCTTCGTGAAAATCAATTCCTTGCTCATTAACGACCAACAACTAACAAGCTATGCTACATCTGGGTGAAGTGCAAAAAAATGACAAAGACGGCAGCATTAAACTCCAATTGTTAGCCCGTCAAGAATCGGATGATTGCTGGGCAGTCATTAATCCACCAGAAAGCATTTCGCTGGATGGTGCGAACGCCTTTCATCAAGGATCGTTAGTGTTGGTAGATATTTCTGACAATCAAGAGGTTCTGGATATTCAATCTGCCAAGGAGTGGGTATTAAACTTCGTCCACCGATATCTAACTATCGGAATTACCCCCATGTTCTTACAGGAAGAAGTGACCCGCACCGAACAATGGCGACAAGATTTGACGTTACAAAGTCAAGATTTAACTCGTCAGCGTGCTGAAATGGAAGCCCGTCGCGAAAATATTCAAGCCTTGGAAATTGAGTTAAAACTCCAACAGCAACAAATGGAGGAACGGGAGGCTAAGTTACAGGATCAATTAGAAAAGTATAATATTACTCTTCCGGATGAGGAAGATGAGGGAGATGAGGGAGATGAGGGAGATGAGGGAGATAAGGGAGATAAGGGAGATAAGGGAGATGAGGGAGATGGGTGAAGCAGGGGGAGTTATCAGTTATCAGTTATCAGTGAGCAGTTATCAGTTATCAAGAGCAGGGGAAGCAGGGGAAGCAATGTAGAGACGTGCCATGGCGCGTCTGGAAGCTGGGGGAAAAGAGGCGTTCCGATAAAACATCTGTTTGTAGGGGCGGGTTTTACTACTAACATTTCGTTGTCACCCTGATGTAACTAAACCCGCCCCAACCTAACCGTTCAATTATCGCAAATGATATCATGTCCAGACCCATCACCCCTACTAAAAATGTACGGACTCCAAAACCCAAGCCCCTACTCCCCATCACCGTAATTAGGGGTAAGCTGTCATGCATTTAAATTGGGTATTATAGCAACCGCCATAGCGGTTAGGACACATCATTTATGTAGAGACGCGCCATGGCGCGTCTCTACAATGGTGCCGAAAGTCCTAATCGATGTGTCTACTGCTATAGTAGCGAGCAAGATGCTTGATGTAGCGAGCAAGATGCTTGATGTAGCGAGCAAGATGCAAAGCCTGCGGCATGGCTTCGCTAAAGCCTGCGGCATGGCTTCGCTAAACGCACTACGGCAAGGATTGCGCCATTATTGATATTAAGGTTTAAATGCCGAACAGCTTATTCAACCGGACATGATTCTGACAAATGACTAATGACTAATGACGACAAATTACCAATCGCCGAACTCAGGATTATTTTGACTATCATGATTTTGATCAGACATTAACCCTGAACGCTGACGATTTGCCGCCACCGTAAAGTCATCCTCAATATAAAATGTCACCTGCACCGGACCATATTCTTCCTCAATCATGCCCTTAATTCGTTCCACCAGTAAAGAGGTGACGCCAGCAAATTCAGGATGGATAATCAGGTGCATTTGAATATACACATAACGCCCGACAACGCCTCGTGACTGAATATGATAACAATGTGTAATTCCGCCAACTTGATGAGCAATTTGCGCTAGAATTTCGGGAGCGATCGCGGTTTGCTCAACCAGTAGGGGAAATTGCCAGTTGATCACTTGCCAGCAATTCCTCACCGCCACGGGAACCAGGACAATGGCTAGCACTACATCCAGCCAGACTAACCCCGCCTCGACGCCCAAAAATCCCAGGAGTACAACCAGAGTCAGGCAAACATCCAACAACAGTTGTCGAGCATTAAACCCTAAGGCAGCGCTTCTCAGTTGTTTCCCTTGATACCGTCCAACTAATGCCAATCCTAAACTGGTAATGATCACAACGGCGAGTAATTGAATTAGGGGTAAACTCACTCGCACCGGAAACGTCAACCACTCATCTGACGGTTGGTTCAATAATTGTTGCGCTGACATTCCCCAGACATTTAATCCGGTAAACCCCAGAAAGCCAATCAGCAAAAATAGGATCAGGGTTTCCCATTTACCATGACCATACACCGATCGCCGGATGGGATGCTCATGGGCGATTAGCTTATATAAACTCAGCAGGGTACTGAAGCTAACCAATAACGTCTGCATCGATTCTGCCATAAGACTCAGCGATCGCGTCGCCCAAGCAGCAGAAACTTTAACCGATAATATAAATAAGGTTAGCCAAAGCGTTGTAAATAGTATCAGACGACTCGTCTGAATGCGATGTGATCCTTCAGTCATGTGTCAGAAGGTAGTGAACCCAACAGGGGCAACTACCCAATAGTAAGCCCAATCTGTGCCTTCTTTCGCCAAGATTGATAAGGATAGGGAAGCTGGGGAAGCAATGTAGAGACGCGCCATGGCGCGTCTGGGAGATGGGGGAGAAGAGACGTTCTGATGAAACATCTTTTGTAGGGGCGGGTTTTACCATTAACATTTCGTTGTCACCCTGATGTAACAAAACCCGCCCTGACCTAACCGTTCAATTATCACAAATAACAAATGGCAAATGACAAAGTATGCTACATCCTGCTCAATCCCTAAAATCATTCCTAGCTAATGTTGCCGGAAACCTGCCTCTGAGAACCGTTATTATTGTTCCGTTTGTCCTGCAAATTGTCGGAACGGTGGGATTGGTTGGATATCTTTCCTATCGTAATGGTCAAAAGACAGTTGACAACTTAGCCTATCAGTTAATCGATGAGGTAGACAAGCGCGTCGAACAAAATGTGTACCATTATTTAGAGAGTCCTCACCAGGTTACTCAAAACCTTGCCGCTGCTATTCGTACTGGGGTTATAGACTGGAAAAATTTTCCGGGTTTAGAACGCTACTTCGCCCAACAACTGCAAATTCATAGCACAGTAAGTGGTATAGGAATTGCTACTGAAGAAAAAGACTTTCTAACTGTAGGAAAATCATTAGCAAGTGATTCTTTAATTATCCGTGTTCTTGATCAATCGACAAACTACACCTTTCACAGGTATACTGCCAATCTTCAGGGAAAGCGACTGAAACGCACCCCATATAGATATGAAATTGATCCCCACAATGATCCACCCGAAGGTGAGGCTTGGTATCCCGCGACAAAGCAAGCAGGTAAAGGAATTTGGCGTCCGGTTGTTACTTTATCCCAGGGTGTTGATCAACCCCTATTAATGATTGCTAATTTTTTTCCATTTAATGACTCAGATGGGACGTTTCAAGGGGTTGTGTCAGCTACCCTTTTTGTGCCTGAGTTGGCTGAGTTTCTAGAGGGTGTGGAAGTTGGTCAAGCAGGTCAAGTTTTCATTATTAATCAAAAAGGAGAACTGGTTGCTAGTTCTACGGGGGAAATTCCGTTTAAGCCAGGTTTGGATTCAGATTATCTCAAAAAATTAAATCCTCAAGACTGGAGGCTACCTGCTCAAAATAGTAGGAATTCTCTGACTAAAGCCTCTGTCAACGTTCTCTTGAATCAGGTGAATCACTGGTCTAAAATTAAACAGGCTCAAAAATTTAAGTTTAATTTTAACGACAATCGCTATTTCCTGCAAATTAACCCCATCCAGGAGCAATCTGGGTTGAATTGGTTGATTGTCACCGTTGTTCCTGAATCGGACTTTATGGCAGAGATTTATGCCAATACACGCACCACGATCGCATTGTGTATTGCGGCATTAATTGTGTCTATTTTACTGGGAATTAGTACCGCTCGCTGGGTGACAAAACCGATTCTTCAGTTAAATCTAGCCGCTGACGCGATCGCGCGGGGAGAATGGCAGCAATCAGTCCCGATTAACCGTCAGGATGAAGTCGGTCAACTGGCAAATTCATTTCAGACAATGGCAGCACAATTACGCCAGTATTTTACCGAACTGCAAGCCTCCAATCAAGCCTTAAGCCAAAGTGAACATAACCTAACTCAAATTCTAGAAGCCATACCCGTCGGCATATCAGTTCATGATGTAACTGGACAATTGACCTATGCCAATCAAAAATCAAAAGAGTTACTAGAAATTGAGACATTACCCGACGCCAAAATCGAGGACTTAGCTATAACCTATCAGATTTATCAGAGCGACACCCAGCAGTTGTATCCGGTAGAAAATCTGCCTGCCGTTCGCGCCCTTAATCGGGAACAAATGATAGTGGATGATCTGGAGATTCATCAACGGAATCAGATTATTCCTGTGGAAGCCTATGGAACACCACTATTGGATAAAAATGGGACAATTATTGGCGCAATTGTAGCCTTTTTTGATATCACCGAGCGCAAGCAAGCCGAGGCACTGCAACGGAATTACCATCGGATTCTAGAAGCCAATGTCGCTCAACGGACGGCTGAATTAAGGGACGCGAACGAACGATTAAAGGGAGAAATGGCGGAGCGTCAGTTACTCGAAGGTAAGCTGTATAGTTCTGAGCAGCAAATTCGGACGATTTTTGAAGCGATTAACGATATTGTCCTGATGATTGATGCTGAAAAAAATATCAACGTTGCACCGACAAAGCGAACCTACTTGTCCCCGGAAGACATTAACTTACTGAATGTCATTGTCGAGCAATTTTTTCAAGACCCAGGGGAACTTTTATTTACCCAAGTGCAACAGGTACTGGATAGCCAGCAACCCCTTTATTTTGACTATAATTTAACCCTCGATAACCACGAGATGTGGTTGACTATCTCCATTGCGCCTTTGTCCGATCAGGCGGTAATTTGGGTAGCGCGGGATATTAGCGATCGCAAACAGGTTGAAGACGCTCTCCGTACCAGTGAATACCTGTATCGCGCCATGGCGAGGAACTTCCCCAATGGAGCCATGTTCCTGTTTGACCCTAACCTACGCTATCTGGTGGCGGATGGTCAGGCGTTGACAGAAGCCGGACATCGCGGGGAAGCCTTGCTGGGGAAAACCCTCTGGGAGGTTTTACCGCCAGAAAATTGTGCCTTGGTGGAGCCACTCTATCATGCTGCGTTAGCTGGAGTTGAGCAGACTCAAGAAATTAGCTTTGGAGACTTCACTTATTTATGTCAGAGTACGGCGGTGAGAAATGATGCTGGAACCATCATCGCCGGGATGGTTGTCACCCAAAATATCACCGAACGTAAGCAGTTTGAACAAGCCTTAATCAGGAGCGAAAACCGCTTCCAAGAAATTGCCAAAACCGTAAGTCAGTTCTTCTTTGTCCGCTCCGCCAATTCTGGTGAGTTTCTGTACGTCAGTCCCGCCTACGAAACGATTTGGGGACGTTCTTGTGAAAGTCTATATCAACACCCAGAATCCTGGATAGAGGCGGTACATCCAGAAGATCGTCCGTTGGTTCTCAATTCCCTTAACCAACAGTTTCAAGGACATTCAGTGAAGCGGGAGTATCGGATTATTCAACCTAATGGTGAACAACGCTGGATTATCGCCGATGTTTCGGTGGTGCGGAATGAGGCGGGAGAACCCTTGCGGTTTGTCGGAGTTGCGGAAGATATTACCGAACGCAAACAAGCGGAGTTAGAACTTCAATCGATCAAAGAACGCTTACAATATCTGCTCACCGCGAGTCCTGCGGTTATTTTTAGTTCTCAAATTGAAGGCGATTACTCCGCCACGTTTATGAGTGAAAATGCTAGTACAATTCTTGGCTATAATGCTGAGAAGTTTATCCACAATGCCCAGTTTTGGTGTGAGCGAGTTCACCCAGAGGATAAGGCGGTGATGAACGAGGTTATACCGCAACTGTTTGCTCAGGGACATTGTACTTACGAATACCGTTTCCAACATGGGGATGGTACGTATCATTGGCTCACCACTCAACTGCGCTTGGTTCAGGATGAAACTGGGACTCCCATAGAGTGTGTGGGGTATTTAATTGATATTACTGAGCGCAAACAAGCGGAGGAATCCTTACGAGAGCAAGAGGAAGAATATCGTCGCATTGTCGAAACCGCCGATGAGGGAATTTGGAGTATCGACATGAACGGAAATACGATATTTGTTAACCCGAAAATGGCGCAAATGTTGGGGTGTTCAGTGGAGCAGATGCTGGGACAACCCATGTTTGCTTTTATGGATGAAGCGGGGAAAGCCATGGCTACCCGGAATTTAGAACGTCGCCGTCAGGGAATTCATGAAAAGCACGAATTTAAGTTCCGCCGCAATGATGGTTCAGATTTGTGGACGTTAATCGCTACGACTCCGATTTGTGATACATCGGGACAATGTACGGGAACCTTAGGGATGATTACCGATATTACCGATCGCAAACGAGCGGAAGACGCCCTACGCTATAGTGAACAACTCTACCGTACTATGGCAAAAAATTTCCCTAATGGGGCAATTTTCTTGTTTGATCACGAACTCCGGTATTTAGTCGCAGATGGTCAAGGATTAGGTCGCTCAGGCTCAGGATATAGTCGAAATATCTTAGAAGGACAAACGATTTGGGAGGTGTTATCTGAGCAAGAATGTGCGGTAGTTGAAACCCTGTATCGTGAGGCTTTAGCGGGGATAGAAAAAACCCTGGAAATGCCCTATCGAAATCGGATTCAACTGGTGCAAACGCGGGCGGTGCGAGATGAGGCGGGAGAGATTATTGCTGGGATGGTTGTCGCCCAGGATATCACGGAACGGAAGCAAACGGAGGAAGCCTTACGAGAAAGCGAAGCGTTTTTACGCAGTATTTACGAAGGCATTGAAGCGGCTGTCTTTATCGTTGATGTTCTGGAAAACGGTGAGTTTCGCTATGTTAGCATTAATCCCACCCATGAACGGATGTCCGGTCTTCGTAACTCAGAAATAAAAGGGAAAACGCCACATGAGGTATTAACACCAGACATTGCCGAGGCGGTGTGTCAACGGTATCGTCGCTGTCTGGCGGCGGGAGAGAAAATTACCTATGAACATTCGCTACAGGTTAATGGGAAAGACTCTTGGTGGATTAGTAATTTAACGCCACTGAAAGACAGCAACTCCCGCATCTATCGATTAATTGGCACAGCTCTTAATATTAGCGATCGCAAACAGATTGAACTCCAACTCAAGGAAAATCAACGGTTTATCGAAAAAATCATTAATGCTTCGCCGCAACTGCTTTATCTGTTTGACCCCACGGCGGAAACCGATCTCTATATTAATCGACAATCTCTGGATATATTGGGTTACACTCCCGCAGAAATTGTTGGACGAGGAATGCAGTTTTTCCTGGATACCTTGCATCCTGATGACTTACCGTTAATTGAGCGCAACCTGAACTTTTGGCACACGGCATCAGATAGCGATATCTTAACCACCGAGAGTCGATTTCGCCACAAAGATGGCTCGTGGTGTTGGTTACTGTCACGGGAAGTGGTATTTGAACGGGATGAAAATAACCAGGTGATTAAGATCTTGGGAACCTCTCAAGATATCACTGAACTCAAAGAAGCCGAAGACGCCTTGCGACGCTATGAACGGATTGTGTCATCAACAACTGATGCCATTTCCTTGGTTGATCGGGATTACACCTATCAAATTGTCAATCAAGCCTATCTGGATTGGAATCAAAAACACTATGACGAAATTGTCGGACATTCGGTGAGTAACTTGCTGGGAGAGGAGGTGTTTGTACAGGTAATTAAACCCAATTTAGATCGCTGTCTGGCGGGAGAAACCATAAACTATCAAGAATGGTTTGACTATCCGGGAGGGAAACAGGAGTTTATTAGCGTCACCTATATCCCTTATGTGGATGCAAATCAGCAGATTTCTGGCGTTGTCGTCAATTGTCGGAATCTCACCGAATTGAAACAGGTGGAAACTCAATTGCGGCAAACAAACCAGGAAATGCAAGCCATTTTTGATGCGTTTCCTGATATCCTATTTCGGCTGGCGGCGGATGGCACAATTCTGGATTTTCGCACCAAAAACTATCAGGCATTATATACCTCACCGGACTCATTTGTTAACCATAAAATTCAAGAGGTATTCCCGACTGATGCAGGAGAAAAACTCTATGCCGCGATTCAGCAAGTTTTGACAACTAAATCCCTAGTCAGTGTTGAGTATTCTTTACCCCTAAATCAAGAGGAACAATACTTCGAGGCGCGAATGGTTCCCCTGAATCAAAATGAAGTGATTGCCCTCACCCGAAATATTAGCGATCGCAAACAAGCTGAACTGGCTCTAGCCGCCTCTCAAGCGCGATTTGCCGGGATTCTAGAAATTGCCAAAGATGGGATTATTTCCGTGGATAGTGAACAACGGATTATCCTATTCAATCAGGGTGCAGAACAAATGTTTGGTTACAAGGCAGATCAAATATTAGGTCAATCTCTAGATTTACTCTTACCCCCTCGCGCCGCTACAATTCACCGCCAACATGTTACTAATTTTGCCCAATATGCGGGTAAAGCCCGACAAATGGGAGAACGCAATGAACTGTTTGGTCGCCGCCGGAATGGGACAGAGTTTCCTATGGAAGCCTCAATTTCTAAGCTAGACATCAATGGCGAAATTATCTGTACCGCCATTCTCCGAGACATTAGCGATCGCAAACAGGCTGAACTGGCATTGAGTCAGCAAAAAGAAATTCTCCAGACGATTTTTGATTCTATCCCAATCCTGTTGTGTTTCTATAAAGAAGGGGTTGAGGTAGAATTCATTAACCCAGCATTGGAGCAAACATTGGGATGGTCACTGGCAGAAATGCGAGATATTGATATTATGGCAGAGATTTATCCTGACCCAGACTATCGCACCTCAGTGTTAGACTTTATGCTCAAAGCCGATGGCACTTGGCAAGACTTTCAGACTCAAACCCGCAGGGGCGAAGTTCTGGAAATTACTTGGGCAAATATTCGCTTACCCGATGGTTCTACAGTGGGAATTGGTAAAGATATTACCGAACGCAAACAGGCAGAACTAGCCATACAAGAGCGCGAATACCAATTGCGTACTCTAGCCGATAATCTGCCCAATGGTTTAATTTATCAACTTGTTCGAGAACCCAATGGTCAGTTTTACTTCTCCTACATCACCGCCGGGATTGAACGATTAGTCGGCATTAAACCAGAGGTAATTATCCAGGATGCTAGTGTTTTATTTAACCTAATTGTTGACGAAGATCGTCAGCTAAATTACCAACTTAATGAAGAATCCTGGCGTAATCTTTCGATTTATGAGATGCAGATGCGGAAGCGAACACCTAGCGGTGATATTCGATGGTCTTATGTACGTTCTGCCCCCCGTCGTTTAGTCGATGGACGCACCGTTTGGGATGGGATTGAAATTGATATTACGGAACTTAAGAAAACCGAGATCGAATTAGCCCAAGCCAAAGACGCCGCCGAAGCCGCAAATCGTGCCAAAAGTGCGTTCTTAGCCTCAATGAGTCATGAACTTCGCACACCTCTGAATGGTATTTTAGGCTATGCTCAAATTCTCAAAACCAATTCCAATTTAACCCAAAAACAAAAGGACGGAATTGAAATCATCCACCAGTGCGGTGAACACTTACTCACCCTGATTAACGATATTTTAGACCTGTCGAAAGTGGAAGCGGGGAAACTGGAACTCTATCCCGAAGACTTTCATTTTCCCTCATTCCTCGTCGGACTCTGTGAAATATTTCGCCTCAAAGCCATTCAAAAAGATATCACCTTTAACTACAATCCTCCTACCCATATACCGCAAATCGTTCATGGGGATGAAAAGCGCCTGCGTCAAATCTTAATGAACCTGCTTTCTAATGCGGTTAAATTCACCGATACAGGGACTGTCACTTTTACAGTAAATATAATTCACAAAGGACAAATGACAAATGACCAAGGACAAATGACAAATGACAAAATCCGCTTCCAGGTTGAAGATACGGGAATTGGCATGAGTGCCGAAGACTTAGAGAAAATATTCTTACCTTTCGAGCAAATTAAGGAAACTTCTCGTCACCATGAAGGCACCGGATTAGGATTAGCAATTACTAAGAAACTCATCGCCTTGATGGGAAGCCAAATTCGGGTTGAAAGTCATCCCGGCGTAGGCAGTAAATTCTGGTTTGAGGTGGATTTACCGGAAGTCTCTTCTTCAGCCAAGTTTATTCCAGCAAAACCCCTGGATACAATTGTGGGGTATACTGGTGCTAAACGTAAAATCTTGATTGTAGATGATCGCTGGGAAAATTGCGCGGTTCTCAGGAGTGTTTTAGAACCCATTGGTTTTGAAATCCAAGAAGCCGAGAATGGACAAGAGGGATTAGAGAACGCGAGGGAATGGCAACCGGATTTGATTCTGGTTGATATTGTTATGCCTGTGATGGATGGACATCAGATGACGCAAGAATTGCGTCAAATTTCTGAGTTTAACACAACACCAATTATTGCCATTTCTGCTAATGCCTTTGCCACTAACCGCGTTGAGAGTTTAGAGGCTGGCTGTACTGATTTTATTACCAAGCCAATTGCCACCGAAGAGTTGTTACAGAAAGTTCAAGTGTATTTAAATATGTCATGGATTTATGAAGATAAAGCTGAACCCTCTAACTCGTATTTGGAATCAGGCGATCGCGTAATTCCGACTCAGGAGGAGTTAAGGCTTCTCTATGAAGCGGCGAGTCTGGGGGATGTTGCTGGGGTTGAGGAGGAAACGATGCGACTGCAAGATATTAATCCAGATTATATTCCCTTTGCCCTTGAAGTGTTGGGAATGGCGGCTCAGTTTGACTATGACAAAATTGTTGATTTATTGGATAATTGTTTTGGCGATTAGGGATTGGGATTTTTTTATTGATTATTCTCTAAGCAAGATCCCCGACTTCTGCAAGAATTCGGGGATCTGTCTGTGTACATCACTTACTTGAAAAGCGCTGTAAAATAGTACGTTATATCCTAGATAATTTTTCCCATGCAAGTTACCTTTGACCTTCCTGACGATGTAGCACAAGAGTTAACGCTCTGGAGAATTGCTTACCTCAAATTCTGGAACTGGGTTTACGAGAATTTGAGGCACACACTCATGTTGGTTTTTCGGGGATGGCTGAAGTCTTGGAATTCTTAGCAACTCTACCAACACCCGAAGAAATTATTGCCCTGCGCCCCTCTCCAGCTTTGCAAACTCAAATTCAAACCTTGTTGGAGAAAAATCGCACTGTCGGGTTAACACCTGATGAAGAAAAAATTTGGCAAAGTTATGAATATTTAGAACATTTGGTGCGAATGGCTAAGGCTAAAGCATTGCTGAGGTAGAGTGACAATTCGACTACTACGATTAAATCTTCGCGATCGCCTGCTTGAACGTCAACTGTTATGGCAAACTGGCAGGTTAAATTTACCGAATCGTTAAATGTAGGGGCGGGTTTAGGGATCAATGTTGATAGTCTGAGATAATTCAACAGACAAAACCCGCCCTCTTTACGGAAAATCGTCTCGCTGATGCTAGCTAAGTTAAATTTTGAGTAAAACTAGACTCCTTATCTACCCCATCCCGTGCCAAGCGAATAGAATGGCATTACCGGGCAAGGGAAACTAAGCTAAAATGTCACTCTATCCAAACTCTCAGTTACATCCAGATTCCCCAAACGAGTTGACGAACGTCTGGGGAGAGATGCAGAATTCTGAAGGATATGCACAAATTCTAGTCATCGATGATACGCCAGAGAATCTGAAACTGGTTTCGGATTTCTTGAGAGACGCTGGCTTTGAGGTGCGAATTGCTAAAAGTGGTGAGCAAGGGCTGAAACTCTTAGAGAAGCTGAATCCCGATCTGATCTTACTGGATGTGATGATGCCAGACATGGATGGGTTTGAAGCCTGTCGTCATCTGAAAGCCTGGGAGAAAACCAAAGATATTCCCGTCATTTTTATGACAGCGGCGGTGGATACGTCGAATTGTGAGGCGAAAGTCAAAGGATTATCCTTAGGGGCGGTTGACTATATTAGTAAGCCGATTCAACTGGATGAAGTGTTAGCCCGGGTTAAAATTCATCTACATCTCAAATTCTTAACCCAGCAACTCCAGAACCAAAACACCCAGTTGCACCAAGAAATCCGCGATCGCCAACAAGCCGAAGCCGAGTTAGCCGAACATGCGCGGCGGTTAGCTTTGCGTTCAGATATCGGATTTGCCTTGAGTCAGGAAAGTGAGTTATCCGCGATGCTGTTTCGCTGTACTCAGGCTTTTGTTCAACACCTTGATATCGCCTTTGCCCGAATTTGGACGCTGAATTCCCAAGACAATATCTTAGAGTTACAAGCCTCGGCGGGATTGTACACTCATATTAATGGCGCTCATGCTAGAGTCCCCGTGGGTGATTTAAAAATTGGTCGCATCGCTAGCCAACGCCAACCCCATCTCACCAATGATATTCTCAATGATCCGGAAATCACTGATCCAGACTGGGCGCGACGGGAAGGAATGGTATCCTTTGCTGGTTATCCCCTGATCGTAAACAATGAACTGGTGGGGGTTATGGCAATGTTCGCCCGTCATCCCTTATCCCTATCGACTCTGGATACCCTCGCCTCGGTTGCGAATGAAATCGCGGTGGGAATTGAACGCCAGCAACTGGATCAAGCCCTGCAAGAGTCTCAGCGCTGGTTACAGGCGATTAATGATGCCAATCCGAATATTATCTACATTCATGACTGGGTAGAACAACGTAATATCTACGCGAACCGGGAAATCCATGAAATTTTAGGTTACACCCCCGCAGAAATCCAACAGATGGGAAACCAGGTTCTCTCTAGGCTGATGCACCCGGATGATTTTGCCATCCTCTCGGATCATGCACAACGCATTAAATATGCCAACGTGGGGGAAGTCTTTGAGTTAGAGTACCGGATGCGCCACAAAAATGGGGAATGGCGTTGGTTATTTGCCCAAGAAACCGTGTTTAAACAGGATGCAGACGGGACAACCCAACAAACCCTGGGGACTGCGATTGATATGAGCGATCGCAAAACAGCCGAAGCCAACCTGCGCCTGTCTGAAGCCAGACTCACCGAAGCCCAGAAAATTGCATCTGTTGGTAGTTGGGAGTCTGATCTGCTGACGGGAGAGATTATTTGGTCAACGGAACTCTTCCGAATTTATGGGCTAGAACCTCAACTAGAACCGCTCACCTATAAGCAACATCTGAGTTGGATTTATCCCGATGATTGTCCTTTATTTACCAAACAGGTAAAAAACGCGATCAAGACTCCTCAATCCTATACGATTGAATATCGAATTATTCGTCCCGATGGTGAAATTCGCTATCTAGAAGGTCGAGGTCAACCTGTCCTGAATGCCCAAAATCAGGTGATTAAACTAATGGGAACCGTTCTGGATATAACAGAACGCAAGCAAGCCCAAATGGTGCTAGAACAGCAAAATGATCTCCTGAAACAGATTGCTTCCGATGCTCCCCTCCCCGATATTTTGGCAGCCTTAACCCAATTTGTTGAGGAACGCTCTGGGCAAATGCGCTGTTCCTTTCTCTTAGTCGATGAACAGGGGAAACTGCGCTTAGGTGCAGCACCGAGTTTACCTGATACCTATAATCAAGCGATCGATGGTGTGGAAATTGGGGAGGGCGTAGGTTCCTGTGGTACGGCGGCGTATCGCCAAGAAACGGTTATTGTCACCGATATTGCCACTGATCCCTTATGGGCAGATTATAAAGACTTAGCCTTAGCTCATGAGTTGCGAGCCTGTTGGTCTGTCCCCATTTTATCCAGTAATGGCAGCATCTTAGGTACATTTGCTGGGTATTATCACCAACCGCAAACCGCAACTAACCTAGATCAAGACTTAATTGACCAAATTCTCTACCTTGCCAAAATTGCCATCGAACGGGCGCGATCGCAAGCCGCCTTACGCCAAAGTGAAGAACGCTTACAACTAGCATTAGACGCTTCAGGAGATGGGTTATGGGATTGGAATGTCAACACCGCAGAGGTGTATTTCTCCCGTCACTGGTTTGATATGCTGGGTTATGAGCGTGATGAACTCTCAGGACACGTCAGCACTTGGGAAAACCTGATCCATCCCGATGATAAACCGGGGGTGATGGAACTGTTAGAGGCGCATTTACACAATCACTCCATCCCCTACAAATTAGACTATCGACTCCGAACGAAATCCGGGAACTATAAATGGATTTCCAACTACGGGAAAGTCGTCGCTGAGGATGAAAACGGTTCACCCCTGCGGATGACAGGTACTCACCGGAATATTAGCGATCGCAAACAAATGGAATTAGAATTGCAGGAATCAGAAACCCGCGAACGGAAAAAAGCCAAAGCGCTACAAGACACCCTGAAAGAATTAAAACGCACCCAAGCCCAACTGATCCAAACCGAGAAAATGTCCAGTTTAGGGCGGATGATTGGTGGTGTAGCCCATGAAATCAATAATCCCGCCAACTTTATCTACGGCAATATTACTTATGCCCGTAACTATTTCCAAGACTTATTACATCTGGTGCAACTGTATCAGCAAACCTATCCTCAACCCACCGCCGAGATTCAGCAACTGAGTGAGGATATCGATTTAGAGTTTATGGTCGAGGATTGGTCTAAGGTGATCAACTCCATGGAAGTCGGGATTCTACGCATCGAAAAAATTGTGCGATCGCTCAAAAGCTTTTCCAAATTAGATGAAGCAGAATTAAAACCTGTTGATATTCATGAAAGCATAGATAACACCCTGTTCATGTTACAGCACCGACTCCGGGCTGAAGGCAATCGCCCAGAAATTCAAGTGATTAAACACTATAGCCAACTTCCCAAAGTTGCCTGTTATGCCAGCCAGTTAAATCAAGTCTTTATCAATATCTTTGATAATGCGATTGAAGCCTTAGACTGTAAAGCCGAACCTCGATTGATTACGATCACCACCGAAGTCTCTAATAATAGAGAATCGGGAGGTACACAGGAGCGTGTAGAGACGTGCCATGGCGCGTCTGAAAGTAGGGGAAATGAGGAGGTTAACTCAACAGTCAGTCAGGGCGGATTTCGCACAAACGTTATCATCAATAGCGAAACGAAAATTCCTAAATCTGCCCCTACAAACCAGGTTCCAGATCAGCCTAGCCTTGGGTCAACACTCAACACTAAAAACTTCCCCCAATCCATTATTATTCGGATTAGCGATAACGGAATTGGCATGAGTAAAAATGTGCGTCAGCATATCTTTGACCCGTTTTTCACCACCAAACCAGTGGGAAGTGGCACAGGGTTAGGGTTAGCCATAAGTCACCAGATTATCGTAGACAAACACCAAGGTAAAATTAGCTGTGTATCTGATTTAGGCAAAGGCACAGAATTTATTATCGAAATTCCCGTTAATTTAAGTGAATCCAGGACATCTAAACCCTTTTAAAATCAGGTTGTTAGCGACATTAATATCTTCAAAGATAAAGTCTTATTGACATCTTTATTGACAGATGAAGATCACCAGATGAGGTATGGAATTAGCGAAGCGTTGTGCAGGGGGTATGGGGGAGGCACTCGTCCCCCATCGGGGGGTCTGGGGGGCTGGTCCCCCAGAAAAAACTGCTATCTTTGACCCTATCTGTGACAAAAAGAAATGGGCTAAAAGCCCTCAAAACTCGGTCAGGGCGGGTTTGAAGAAAGGTTATCATCAATAGCGACATTCAAACCCATAAGCTGTTGGGCATTTAAACCTTAATGTCAGTAAGGGTGAAAACCTTGTAGTGCGAGCATCTTGCTCGCTACTAATACCCAATTTAAATGCATAACAGCTTAAACCCGCCCCTACACACTCAAACCTCAAAACTCATGCCCAAATGGTTTAACACCGCAGGTCCTTGCAAAGCCGATATCCACTACATGCTCTCGCCCCTAGCGCGACTCCCTAACCTAGACCGACTGATTGAGCAGCAGGGCTACTTTGTCATCCATGCGCCCCGGCAAACGGGCAAAACCACCGCCATGCTTGCCCTCGCCCAACAGTTAACCGCCAGCGAACAATACACCGCCGTCATGGTATCCGCAGAAGTAGGAGCCGCCTTCCCCCATGATCCAGGTGTCGCAGAAAACGCCATGCTGGGCAGTTGGCGCGAGAATGCCGAAGACTATTTACCCTGGGAACTCCATCCACCGGAATGGTCTCCGGCAGAACCCGGACAGCGTATCCAGTCCGCATTAAGGGCTTGGGCAAAAATCTCCCCCCGTCCCCTTGTCCTGTTCATCGATGAAATTGATGCGTTGCAGGATGAAACTCTAATTTCGGTACTGCGTCAATTGCGTTCTGGGTATCCCAAACGTCCCCAACGATTTCCTCACTCTCTGGCGCTGATTGGGGTGCGGGATGTACGGGATTATAAAGTCGCGTCTGGGGGGAGTAATCGCTTGAACACCTCAAGTCCCTTCAATATCAAGATTAAATCCTTAACCCTCAGCAATTTTACCGCCAAAGAAGTCGCCCAATTGTACGAGCAGCATACCAGCGAAACCGGGCAGGTTTTTGAGCGTGAGGCAGTACAGCGAGCATTTGACTTAACCCAGGGTCAACCCTGGTTAGTCAATGCTTTAGCTAAAGAAATTGTGGAAGTCATTTTGCCTGATCCGCAACAGGTGATTACGGTGGATCATATCGAGCAAGCCAAGGAAATATTGATTCAACGGCAAGATACTCACCTGGATAGTTTAGCTAGTCTATTGCAAGAAGACCGGGTACGGGCGATTATTGAACCCATGCTCGTCGGTCGGGAGTTGGGGGATATTCCCAATGATGATGTCCAATTCCTGATTGATTTGGGCTTGTGTTGCATGAGTTCCCAGGGCGGATTAGCGATCGCGAATCCCATCTATCAGGAGGTACTCCCTCGGGTGTTAAGCCAAACCCCGCAAGCCTCCTTACCGCAAATTTCCCCCAGTTGGCTGACTCCAGACGGAAAACTTGCTCCAGGGGAACTCCTAAATGCGTTTCTTAGTTTTTGGCGACAGCATGGGGAACCCTTACTCAAAAGTGCGCCGTATCATGAGATTGCGCCTCATCTGGTACTCATGGCATTTTTGCATCGGGTGGTGAATGGAGGCGGTACATTGGAACGGGAATATGCCATTGGTACAGACCGGATGGATCTATGTCTGCGTTATGGGGATGTCACATTGGGGATGGAGTTAAAAGTGTGGCGCGAGGGGCGTCCTGATCCGATAAAAGCTGGGTTAGAACAACTGGATCGTTATCTGGCGGGGTTGGGTTTAGATACAGGCTGGCTGGTGATTTTCGACCAGCGCCAAGGACTTTCCCCGATTAGCGATCGCACAACTACAGAGTCGGCAAAAACTCCCGGAAATCGTGCCATTGTGGTGATTCGGGGATGAATGGTAGGGGCGGGTTTTGACAAAGGGCGCACGTCTGACAAAGGGCGCACGTCTGTGCGCCCCTACGGTTGATTATGGTAGGGGCGACCCGCTTGCATCAATTCACAACGGCGTCCCCTCAATTGACTCGGGTCGCCCTTTACTCAATGGCGCTGTTGATAACCTGGTGGGTTACGGCGGATATAGGATTAGATGGTTCGTTTTTTTACGAAGCACCGCCTAACCCACCCTACTGGTGGACACTCAAATCGGAATTATTTGCCCAAAATCGACTGTTGCTCAACCTCCTGTTCCCATAACACCTCTGCGGACTCTGGAACTAAACTCACCTGCACCGCACAGGCTTTTAACTCCGGTTGCCCAGAATCCGGACAAGACTCTGGATGGGTTAAGGCGTTCGCTTCGGAATTCGCTGCCCACAACGCCCCCCAATGCATCGGCACAAATACCGTCCCTGGCGCGATCGCTTTCGTTACCTGAGCCGGAAACCGACTTTTGCCCCGGCGCGATCGCACTTCCACCCAATTCCCTTCTTCAATCCCCAATTTCTGGGCATCACGGGGATGGATTTCTAGGAACGGTTGCGGATGCATTTGCTGAATCTTGGGAATTCGACCCGTCCGAGTTTGGGTGTGCCAATGACCATAAAGGCGTCCCGTTGTCAAGACCAATGGATAATTTGGATCAGGGGGTTCTGCCAATCCCCGTGAATGATACGCGGCAAACTTTGCCCGTCCATCGGCGGTAGGAAAGCGCCAATCTGTATACAATCGTTTTGAATTGGTCGGGGCGGATTTAGTCACGTTAGAGGTGGGCAAAACCTTATCGGTAAAACCCGCCCCTACATCCGGGTTTTCTTCCGGATGGGGCCACTGAATTGGAGCCTCCTGTAACTGCTCATAGCTAATACCCGTCATATCGCAAACCCGCCCACGGGTGAGTTGCACAAACTCCCGATGCACCGCCGCCGAATCCGCAAAGTCAAACTGTTGCCTAAACCCTAAACGCCTGCCAACTTCGGCAAAGATTTCCCAATCGGCTCTAGATTCGCCAACTCGGTAACGGAATTGGGGACATAAGGTTACCACCCGTTCAGAATTCGTCATCGTTCCCGTTTTTTCACTCCACTGGGCGGCGGGAAGGATGACATGAGCATAAGCGGCCGTTTCTGTAGGATAATAGGCATCCTGATACACCGTAAACGGGGACTGCTTCAACGCCGCTTTCGTGCGTTCTAAATCGGGCATACTCACCGCCGGATTCGTCGCCGCAATCCAGAGGAATCCGACTGCACCTGTCTCTAAGCCCAGAATCATATCCCACGCCGTTAAACCCGGTTCTGGGGAAATTTGCCCCGGATTGAGTCCCCACAATTGTTCCAATTCGGCTCGATGTTGGGGATTTTTCACCAACCGATAACCAGGGAGAATATGCGCCAGTCCCCCCGCTTCTCGTCCCCCCATGGCGTTAGGTTGTCCGGTGAGGGAAAAGGGTCCAGAACCGGGTCTACCAAGGGTTCCGGTCATCAGGTGTAAGTTAATTAATGTGCGGACTTTGGCGGTTCCTTCCGAGGATTGGTTCATCCCCATGGACCACAAGGATAATACTCGTTCCGCATCTCCCCAATATCGAGCCGCCTTTTCCAATTCATCTAACCGAATCCCACACTTACGCGCTACGAGTTCGGGGGGATAGTGGCGAATGATATCGGCGTAGAGGGGAAAATCTCGCGTACAGTCATCAATAAATAGGGTATTAATTTTCCCCCAACGCATTAGTAAATGGGCTATTCCATTCAGCAAGTCTATATCCGTACCTGGTCGAATTGCTAAATGTAAATCAGCAGCTTCTGCGGTGGAAGTACGCCGGGGGTCAACCACAATCATTTTCACCTTACGGTTCTTTTTACAATGCTTGTGTAGGCGATTAAATACGATGGGGTGACATTCGGCGGTATTTGTACCAATTAAAAAGGCACAATCCGTTTGTTCTAAATCCTCATAGCAACAGGGGGGACCATCTGACCCGAAACTCTGGATATAACCTGAGACGGCGGAAGACATACAGAGGCGAGAATTGGCGTCAAAATTGTTTGTACCCAGACAGCCTTTGAGTAATTTTTGGGCAATATAATAGTCTTCGGTTTGAAATTGACCGGAACCATACATACAGATGGCTTCAGGTCCTTGGGTAAAGCGGACGGTTTGCAGTTGCAGGACGATCCGATCGAGGGCTTCATCCCAACTGACTCGTTGAAAGGGCTGATCTAGGGAGTCTCGCATCATCGGATATTTGAGACGATTTTTATCCAAGGATTCGCTTACTGTCGCTCCCTTGACACAAACTTTTCCCTGGCTGGAGGGATGATCGCGATCGCCCCGTACTCGCCATATTGGTGTTCCTTCACTATCGCGATGAGTGGCTTTACCGGATTGGGCGGGTGGTGTGACCTCTAAACCACAGCCCACACCGCAATAGGGACAAAGTGTTTTTGTTGAGTTAGTCATAGATTTTTTCAGGGAACAGGGAACAGGGAACAGGGAATTAAGATTTAGAATTCATATTTTTTTGACTATCTTTGGGTTCAGGTTAAGGAAATAAAAGTGTTGATTTGGTATAAACAGCCACAAAAAGTCATGGGATATGAAAAAATTACATTGGAGAAATGCTAATTTTACAGAATGGTGTGAAAATAAAGTGGGCAAACGCGATCGCATCCGAACCAGTCTTCTGGGATGTTGGGTTTCGCGATCGCACACAGGAGGGGGTCTGAGGTTTCCTTATAATGAATCCCGGTAACGGGATTGAAACTTTTCTGTAAAGTTGATAACAACCTGACCGAGAGTTTCCTTATAATGAATCCCGGCAACGGGATTGAAACCGTTGACGATGAACCTGGGCTATCACAGTAAGTGCAGACAGATCCCCGACTTCTCCAAGAAGTCGGGGATCTTGCTTAGAAGACTGTACCTCACAAAGGGATCTAAATTAATAATGAATCATCAAAATCAATGGGTTTGTTCATCCACCAAAACTGGAACACCTTCGACTGGCAATTCGGTTTCTTCACCTTCATGATGTGTCGCAAAAGATCCTTTAGGTTCTCTGAGGAAGAACCAACAGAGGAAGGTAACGACTAATGCTGTAACTCCTAAGGTTTGGAAGAAAACGCGGTTGCCGATATCACCTTCTGGGAGCAAGCTAAATAGGGTGAGATAGGCAACAGCACCCACATTACCATACGCCCCAACATTCCCCGCAATCTGACCCGTAACTCGGCGCTTGATTAACGGCACCATGGCAAAAGTAGACCCTTCACCAGCTTGGACAAAGAAGGAACACCCCATGGTGAGAATAACCGCAGCAGGTAGCCACCAACTCCCATTAACGGTACTCAACATCAGATAGCCAATTCCCATGCAACCCGTCAACACCGTCATCGTCCATTTCCGGCTTCCTAAAGTATCTGAAATTAATCCGCCACCGGGACGTGAAACTAAGTTCATAAACGCATAACTAGCAGCAATCATTCCGGCTAATTGCTTACTCAATCCAAATGTTCCTTCAAAAAAGGCAGGAAGCATGGAAACAACGGCTAATTCTGAACCAAAGTTGACCACATACGTTAATTCTAGAAGCGCAACTTGGGAGAAGTTATAGCGATCATCCGCAGGATAGCGTTTTTGATTGGTCATCAGGTCTTTATTCACATCCCAGCATTTGTAAGCCTGGAACAGATATAACCCTAACAGTGCTAACCAGGTGATAATTAATCCGGTTTGATCTAAGAAACCAACATTACTTAAACGCCAAGCCAAGACAGCCAGAACACCCACCAGAGGAACATTCATCAGCATCAGGAATCCAAAGTCCCGCTTGGTGGTGACTTCTAAGCCACCGTGACGCTTGGGTTTCTGATAAACTTTACCCGGAGGTGTATCTTGAACGTTTCTATAGTAAAAGACGCCATAGAGTGCAGCAATAATACCGGTGAGTGCGATCGCTAATCGCCAGTTGATCAATCCACCCCCAGCGCCAACCGTTAATAACGCCGCGATTGTGGGTAGGGCAAAGGCAGATGCAGCCGAACCAAAGTTACCCCATCCCCCATAAATTCCTTCAGCCAAGCCAATTTCTTTGGGGGGAAACCATTCCGCCACCATGCGGATACCAATCACGAAGCCTGCACCCACAATACTTAGGGCTAAACGGCTGATCACTAATTGGCTAAAATCTTGTGCCAGGGAAAACGCCAGACAAGGAATGGCGGCATAAACCAGCAACACCGAATAGGTTAACCGTGGACCAAAACGGTCGAGTAACATACCGATAATAATCCGAGCCGGTACCGTCAGCGCTACGTTACAAATCGCCAATGTCCGAATTTGTGCCGCACTCAACCCTAATTCTTCTTGTACGGCTGTCGCTAATGGGGCAAAGTTGAACCAAACGACAAAGGAGAGAAAGAAGGCGAACCACGTTAGATGTAAAATGCGGTATCGACCGCGAAATGACCATAATTCTTGCAGCATCTGTTACTTAATCCTGTGTAAAAATTTCAGAATGGGGGCAATTTTAATCGAGCAATTGTTTTATCCATTGAATTCGTCAATTGCTCTCACTTAACCGAAGTAATTTGTTTACGGTTCCCCGATGTCCGCTACAAGAATCACACCCTTGCCAGGTAGGTTTCGTATATTTAAATACAAAATATGGTTGAATATGCATTGGCTGCATAATTTTAATTCTTAGATTGCATAATTATAAACTGTCATGCATTTAAGTTGGATATTAGTAGCGAGCAAGATGCAGTTTGTAGTGAGAACTTTAGTTCTCTAACGCCTAGCTGGAGAGGGCTGAGGTTCCCTCACTACGAACCAAATCTATCCCACCATTTTAGCTGTGCCACGCCGCCATCGTGTGTTAGCGCAGCGTAACGCACCTGATATAGCTAAAAACAGTAACCCCTTAAGAGTAGATAGAAAACAAAGGCTAGTTTAATTTTTAATTGTTTTTAAATTCTGTACAAGATTTGGCGAATTGTGGATTGGGGATGAGGCTGAACTAAAGCCGTGATTAAATTTCCTCCTATATAAGGAATAGCACAGACAAGCCCCAGGATAGGCCGCCATCGTTCCCAATTCAGCAAGGCGCGTCTAACCGGATAAATGCGCCAGAATCGATTGACTGAACACATCATGGTGTTATCAATTCCGCTGACATCATGCCACCAGCTAGCAGGTAAATAAAGCGTTTCTCCGCGTTCTAAAATGACCTCTTGTTTGTGTTCTAGGGCTTGCTTGAATTTAGGAAAGGCGTCAAAATCGGGATGGTCTAAAGATACTTGGCTAAAACAGCACCGCAACTTCATCCCATGACGTAAATGACCGAGAATAGGAAAGGGATAAAGATTGTAGGTTTGAGAGGGAGGAAACAAGACAATTTTCTTGACCCCATGCAGTTGAATCAGGGTATTATCCAGGATATCGTAATGCAATCCAGAGCGATGGCTTCCTGAACCCATATACATTTTAAAGTCGGTGACAGGTTGAGTAAAACCAAGTTTGTCGCCCAAGGTTTTCCAGGTAGAGGTTTGGGTTAGTGGGGTAGTCTTGAGGGGCGCTTTCCCCAGATAAAGATCATTCTCTTGAACTTCGCCACGGCGTAAAAGTTCGGCATAGTCAGAGAATCGCATGGTTTCTAAGGCAACGCCACTACCGACACGAGAACGTTTAGCCTCTCCACTGTTATAATTAGCCCGTTCGTAGTTCCGCACCATAAACTCGCGATCGCCAATTTTGGCACAAAGATACTCCAGCGTCCAGTCTGGTTCATTCTCCAACAATCCAGTAATCACGACAGGTGTCCAAGTTTGTTGATAGCGTTGGCGAAAGGCTTCTGGCGTGAGGGTGGATATATCGACACGCGGTACAGAGGAAATCGAAAGGTTCATTGGCACATCAAACTCCTGAGAAAAGATTGTCGATTATCAGGTAAGCCGCTGAAACGTCTAGCAGTCGGGAACAGTTGAGAAACGGGAACAAAGACTAAACAAAGCGCATCTTGGCAAGGGTTCATACCGAGTTGCGCTCAAACATAGTAGATAGGGGAAGCTGGGGAAGCAGAGGGAGTGGAAATTATATCTTTGAACGCAACTTGGGATCAACTCCATCCAGATCAATAACCCCTCTGGCATTAAACATCAGAGATTGGGGCGATATCCGAGGAGATGGGGAAAACACTTGACAATTTATCAAAGAAGTGGCAAAAATGATGAAATTTGTAATCGGTCATGGGCAAACCAGGATAGGAATCTGGACAACGATACGGTATTAGAAAATACCATAAACTGCCGAAAAATGCCGAAAAAATTGCCAAAAACTGAGTCTGCTAACCAGAAACGCTCAATATCCGCTCAAATTCAACTGGTGTGAGGATGTCATGTCAAACTATATACTGCCCCTGTTAACCACGCTAACCCGACAGGTTAAAGCCAATTTCGTGAATAAGACGCATCAGACGGAGGCGGTACAGGAACGGTTTCTGCTGACGCTGTTGCGACGGTATCAGAACACCGAACTAGGGCGGAAATGGGGGTTGAGAGAGATTAGAACCATCGACCAATTTCGCGATCGCGTCCCGGTTCTGCCCTATAGTAGTTATGAACCCTACACGGAACGTATTTTCCAGGGGGAGTCGAATATTTTAACCCCTGACCCCGTTGTCTATCTTAATCTCACCAGTGGTTCGACGGGTTCAAAGAAGCTGATTCCTGTTACCAAACGGTTTCAGAATTCCCTAAGAGGGGCGAATTTAACCAGCATGGGTTTCTTGGTTGATGCGCTGAAGACTCGCCAGCGCCAGTTTGGTAAACTCTTGATTACCAACTCCGTACAACTGCTGGGACGCACGCCAGGAGGGGTCAAGTATGGTCCAGCGAGTGTCGGTATACTACGGATGGGGAAGTTTCTCTACCAACAACTGTTTGCCCATCCCTTTGAAACCCTGCAACCGGGGAATAGCCTCGCCCGCCATTACGTTTGCTTACTGTTTGCGCTACGCGATCGCACGATGCGAGGGATGATTGCTAATTTTCCCATGCTCCTGCTACGAACGGCAAGTTATTTGGAAACCTACGCCGAAGATTTAATTCGGGATTTAGACAAAGGGACAATCGCCAATTGGCTGGACTTAGAATCGGGGATTCGGTCACAATTAGAGCATCAATGGTCAGCTTATCCGGAACGGGCGCGGGAACTACGAGATATTTTAAACCAAGAGGGACGCCTAACGCCGAAACGAGTTTGGTCGGATTTATCCTTTGTCGCCACCGCACGCGGCGGTACATCTGATTTTTACTTTCAGCGCTTTCCTGATTATTTTGAGGATACGCCTGTCTTTGGCGCGGTTTATTCTTCAGCAGAAGCAACATTTAGTATCTACCCCGATGTAGATACCGATGGGAGTGTATTGGCGATTGAAAGCGGCTTCTTTGAATTTGTTCCCCAAGATCAATGGGACGCCGAACATCCCAAAACCCTACTGGCTACGGAGGTTAAGGTAGGGGAACACTATCGCCTCTTAACCACAAATTATAGTGGGTTTTATCGCTACGATATTGGCGACGTAATCGAAGTTGTTGGATTTTACAATAAGACGCCCTTAATTGTTTTCCGGTATCGTCGCGGCGGAACGATGTCGGCTACCACAGAGAAGACAACGGAACACCATGCCACTCAGGTGATGCAAGCCTTACAACAGGAATTTGACGTACCTTTAGAAGATTTTTGTCTAACACTTTCAGAGAGTATTATCACTCCCCATTATTTTGTGAATATTGAGTTAGCACCGGGTCAACGTCTGGACAATCCTCAACTATTCCTTACTCGTTTTGACCATCAACTGCAAGACGCGAATACGTCTTATGCGGTAAAACGACCTGATAATTATATCCCCGCGCCCCGCCTACGAATTTTAGCACCGGGTAGTTTTGCTATTTTGCGTCAGCGTCAGTTAGAACGAGGCGTTCCCGATTCTCAGTTGAAGTTTCCTCATATTAGCAATGATCGACAATTTTTGGCAGGGTTGAAGGTGTTAGAAGAGGTAAAGTTACCTGGAGATAGTGACGAGTAGAGATGGGGGAGATGGGGGAGATGAGGAAGATGAGGAAGGATTTTTCCAATGCCACTGACTTTAGAGTTTGTAGTAAGCGCTTTAGCGCTTCTGGCACGCTTCGTGCCTACTACGAACCTAGCTTAAGTCAGTGACATTCGACATAAGACAAATAACGAATGACATAAGACGAATGATAAATGACAAATAACTATTGGCAATCCTGTGTTCTCACAATTTTATTGGGGAGTCAAATTTTTGGACTAAGTACGGTTGAGGCGACAGCCAATCAGAAACGCACGGCTTGCCAAATCAAGAAGTTTTAGCCGCCTTTAATGCATTATTAGAACATCCCTTAGATGTGGTTTTATGGTTACGGGATGATTTGAAATCCGTGGGTAAGCGACTCAGACAAGGCGATTTATTATCCTTAGGAACAATTACACCCTTAATGCCTGTAGAATCAGGAAAAACCATTCGCGCCCAATATTTCGGTTTAACGGAACAGGAGGCGGTTGAACTATCCGTAATTTTTGAATAAAATCGGTTCGTCGTTGCGCTGTCTTCGCTTTTTTTGCACGGGAGAAGGGGAACCAGATTCTCTTACTCCCCTCTTGTCTCTTACTCCCCTCTTGCTCCCCTCTTGCTCCCCTCTTGCTCCCCTCTTGCTCCCCTCTTGCTCCCCTCTCCCAAGCTTGGGAGAGGGGCTGGGGGTGAGGGCTGGCTTGGGAGAGGGGCGCAAAGCTTGCGCCCGATTTAATCGTCAAATCTATTCCACAATTTTAGCTGTGTCGCGCCGCAATTTTGGGCAAAAATTAAAAGTTAGTCAGGGCGGGTTTTGCATAAAAGTTATCAGCCATGGCAACATGAATTTTCCTAAACCCGCCCCTACAAATATCGGGTTTTGCCTAAAGGTTATTAGCAATGGCGACATGAATTTTCCTAAACCCGCCCCTACAAATATCGGGTTTTGCAGAAAGGTTATCAGCCATGGCAACACGAAATTTCCTAAACGCTTTACCGCTTACGTAGAGAAACTGTAGGGGCACCATCCTTGCGCCCGATTTAATCGTCAAATCTATTCCACAATTTTAGCTGTGTCGCGCCGCAATTGTGGGCAAAAATCAAAAGTTAGTCAGGGCGGGTTTTGCATAAAAGTTATCAGCCATGGCAACATGAATTTTCCTAAACCCGCCCCTACACATAAACCATGGCACGTCAGGATTTAATCCCTAATTCCCAATCGCGGTATTTCTGGCATCTAGGAATTTTAATTGCTGATAAAGCATGGTTATTTGGGGAACCGCCACCCCAACTGTTTGCGCCGCCCGCATTGGGTTGCCAAACATGGCTTCGACTTCTAATGGGCGATGACAATCATAGTCAATTTTCATGCTGGTGCGATAGGGTTTCATTTTCATCGTATAATCCAGCATCTTTTGAATAAAACTCTCTTTGATTGTTAAACCATACCCCGCCGCCCCAGCTATGACTTCTCGCATCAATTGTTCCGCCATCTGATACCCATAACTATCCTTCATCATCGCATCCGTTGTCGCATCTAAGACGACAGATAGACCATTATAGGGAATATTCCACACCAATTTTTTCCACCGGGCGAGGAGTAAGTTCTCAGCAAGCTGAATCGGAATATTGGCTTGTTCAAAGTCAGCCGCAATCTGACGCATTGTTGACGTAATTCCTTGAGGTTGGTGGTTATTTCCATAGGCACCTAGCTGGATTTGACCATAATCGAGATGGTGAATTTGACCCAATCCAATTTTATTAGAACAGACAAAGCAGAGTCCCCCTAATACCTGAGCAGTTTCCCCGACGATGGTAGCAATTTCAGGTTCAACCCCTAATCCATTTTGTAACGTAATCACCACAGTTCCAGGTTTAAGCAGAGGCGGAAGCAGGTGTGGGAGGAGATGATTTTGGGTTGTTTTGAGGGCGATTAAGACGACATCACAAGCGGGCATATCTTTGACCTGGTTATAGGCATTCACCTGGGGTAAGGTGAAGTCTCCTAAGGTTGACGAAATTGCCAAACCATGCTCTTTTACATAGTCATAATCGCGCCGGAGGAGAAAATGGACATCGAGTCCAGCTTTTTGTAAGCAAGCGCCGTAAAAGCCTCCAATCGCGCCTGTACCGATGACGGCGTATTGTCTTCCCATAGGCTGAATCCCCTGATAATAGTAACGGAACCCCAATACTGTTGAATCTGGGCGGGTTTTGGGGGTAAGTTATCGGTAAGCTGTCATGCATTTAAATTGGGTAAGCTGTCATGCATTTAAGTTGGGAATGGGTAGCGAGCAAGATGCTCAATGTAGCGAGCAAGATGCTCGCACTACGGCAAGGCTTTCGCCATTATTGACATTAAGGTTTAAATGCCGAACAGCTTATCCCCATTTATTTTATCCCTAAACCTGCCCCTACAATAGTCTTATGTAACGGAACCCCAATACTGTTGAATCTGGGCGGGTTTTGTGGGTAAGTTATCGGTATTCCCATTCATTGTATCCCTAAACCCGCCCCTACCAGTGAATGATTATTTATCAATTTGCTGTTGAATGGCGTTAATTAAAATATTAAATCCCGATTCAGTGTGAATGTCGGGGGTGAGGGTGTTCATGTTTTGTAGCGTATCCGTGAGTCCATCGATTGTGGCGCGAATTTCGGTGTATTCGTTGATGGAACGTTGTAAACTGGGGAGGTTGGCGGCAGAGGCGATTAATTTTATTTTGGTTTCGAGTTTATCGATTTCCTGTTGCCAATGAATGATATAATCAGCCCGGTCTATTGGGTCATAAATTGTGGCGTCAGATAAGACAATCGGGAAGATTCTGTTGTAGAATTCGCCGTTTTTGGCAATCTGGACGAGTTCATACATACAGTTAGGGGATTTGAGATAGCGATCGCTAATCACAATAATAACGCATTTCCCGCGTCCAATACGCTCCATGAATTCCTTGATTAGCCCTTTATAGCCTAAGTCTCGCTTATCCCGGACAATCGTGATTCCCTGGGATTGAAACACCTGATCGAGACGGTTGACAAATTCCTCACTTTCCCCTCTCCAAGCATAGGAGATAAAGATTTCTTTCTCGAAGTTGGCGGCGTTTGCTTCATTCATCGGGGAATCCTTGGCGGAGGTTTGGCGGTGGGGATGGGTAAAGGAGGCTTCTCTTTCCTGAATCAGTTCCTGTTGTAATCGGGAATCTGTAGCTTTATCAACGGGTGAGTCTATGCCTAGTTTATCAGCTTGGTCTTGCGGGTAGGGGGAGAGGTTCACGTCATCAATTAAACGGCGTACATCCACCATTTGATAACTATTATCGCATTCAATCTCATAGCGACCCGCGTTTAAGCGTTTGCGAAGATTGTCCAGGCGATAGGAATAGGGATTAGGACTGCCTAAGCATTCGGGACAGTTACAGGGAACGAGGGTATTATACCGCAATCGTTCATAAGACTGGTGGATTTTTTCCAGTTCATGGGTAATTACCGCCAGGAGTTCTTTTTGGCGGTTTCCGGATACCCGGATTTTGAGTTGGCGCTGATAGTAATATTCGATAATTTCGGCGCGGGTTTGGTATTTGTTGAGGATTACGCCACTGCGCCAGACTAGGGTTTGGTTTTCTATCCAGGGGTGGGTTTCGACAATGAAGCGGGTGAGGATTCCTTTGGGCATAAAGTCGTAGTCATAGCGCAAGATGAGATTATTTTGCTCATCCCAATCGTAGTCGGGTTGATTGATATCTAAAAGTTGAGGGGCGATGTAGGTATTCGTCTGATTGGGTATGGGGTAACAGAGTTTGAACCGGATCATTAATTGCAGCAGTTCATCCTGCATTTGGTTATATTCATCTTCATGCCAAATATCAGCCAGGGTGTCTTGGGTGAAACAGCCGAGATTGTTCTGAACCGTGGGATTATCTAAGACATTATAGACGGCGCTGGTTCCCCATTCGGGTTTGAGAATAATATAGTGTTTTAGGGTGGGGTCATCTTGGAAATGGAGGCAGACGCCGAGGTCATGTAAATAGCGACTGAGACGCCGCCTATCTTTGCGGTCAGTTAATTGATTCCGCTGGCAAATTTGGTCGTAGTCTTGTTGGGTAATATAGTTTCGGGAATCGTTTTCTAAGGCTGCACGAACTCGTACCCAGAGTTTGGGTAAAGGGGTGCCAACGTGGGGGAGGTGGGTAATATATTGTTGAATGGCGTCTTTGATGTGATCAAGTCCGCGATTGGTGGCAAAGTTGGCGGGGATAACTTCTTTAAGATTGGTGAATTCTCCCCTGAGTTGGCGTTCGTTGACGGGACATTGACGGTCTTGTTTTTCATTGTTGATGATTAAAACGGGGCTATTGTCGCTGAGGAGTTCGACAACTTTTAGCCACCAGTAAAAATCGGTGTTTTCTTTGCGGTCATCGGCGACTAAGGCATAAAGGGAACGTTTAGTGAGGAAGAATTGGTGGGTTTGATGATAGATTTCCTGTCCGCCAAAGTCCCAGATATTGACGCGAAAGTCTTGTCCGTTGGCGTGGGGAAAGTGCCATTGGATAACGTCAATGCCTTGGGTGGATTTTTCATCGGGTTGGAGTTCGTAGGTTTCGCGTTCGATTTTCTTGGCTAAGGTAGTTTTTCCGGCTGCGCCTTCGCCGACGATAATGAATTTGGCTTCGTAGAGGGGGGCGGTTTCTGTGGGGTCTTGGATGCGGAAATAGAAGTCGAGGATTTCTTGGATATCGCCAGGGTTTGTGAACAACTTATTTCCTTCTAAAATTTCTGGGGGGATGGGTAGTGGATTACCGCGTAAATCTAGTGTTTTTAGGTTGGGCAGTTGTTGAATTTCCGGGGGCAGTTCTTGGAGTTTATTGCCGCGAAGGTTAAGGGATTGCAGGGAGGTGAGTTGAACAATTTCCGGCGGCAGTTCTTGGAGTTTATTGCCAATGAGGTCAAGGGATTGCAGGGAGGTGAGTTGAACAATTTCCGGCGGCAGTTCTTGGATATTATTGAAGCTGAGGTCAAGGGATTGCAGGGAAGTGAGTTGACCGATTTCGGCAGGCAGTTCGTGAATATTATTATCGCTGAGGTAAAGGGATTGTAGCGCGGTAAGTTGACTGATTTCGGCAGGCAGTTCGTGAATATTATTGTTCCAGAGCTGAAGGGATTGTAAAGCGATGAGTTGACCGATTTGAGGAGGCAGTTTTTGGATATTATTGTCGCTGAGATCAAGGGATTGCAGGGCGGTGAGTTGACCGATTTCGGCAGGCAGTTCTTGGATATTATTGCCGTAGAGGTAAAGGGATTGCAGGGCGGTGAGTTGACCGATTTCGGCAGGCAGTTCTTGGAGTTTATTGCCAATGATCTCAAGGGATTGCAAGGCGGTGAGTTGAACGATTTCGGCAGGCAGTTCTTGGATATTATTGCCGTAGAGGTAAAGGGATTGCAGGGAGGTAAGTTGAACGATTTCGGCAGGCAGTTCTTGGATATTATTGCCGATGAGGTAAAGGGATTGCAGGGCGGTGAGTTGACCGATTTCGGCAGGCAGTTCTTGGATATTATTGTCGCTGAGGTCAAGTTCTGTCCATTCTTCCCGCGCCGCCTGTTCAATGAGTTGGAGTAGTTCGTTCTCTGTCATCAGCCAGCCTTGAATCCTCTTTTCTTACTGTAGCCAATGGGGGTGATGGGGAGACAGGGAGACGCAGAGACAGGGAGACACCTGAGTGTTCTAAGCTGTCATGCATTTAAATTGGGTATTAGTAGCGAGCAAGATGCAAAGCCTGCGGCATGGCTTTGCTAAACGCACTACAACAAAAGAGCGATAAAGACTCGTCGATGAGTATCAAACACTCGTGGGCGAGTATCAAACACTCGTGGGCGAGTATCAAACACTCGTTGGCGAGTATCAAAGACTCGTTGGCGAGTATCAAACACTCGTGGGCGAGTATCAAACACTCGTGGGCGAGTATCAAACACTCGTGGGTGAGTATCAAACACTCGTCGATGAGTATCAAACACTCGTTGGCGAGTATCAAACACTCGTTGGCGAGTATCAAAGACTCGTTGGTGAGTATCAAACACTCGTTGGTGAGTAAACTAGGACAGGGCGACGCGATCGCATTAAATGGAATAGTGTTGTTGATGAAGTAAAGCGGGGCATTGGTGTCAACTTAAGCTTCACCCCTCTCCCACGCCAGCCCTCACCCCCAGCCCCTCTCCCAAGCTTGGGAGAGGGGAGCAAGAGGGGAGCAAGAGGGGAGCAAGAGGGGAGCAAGAGGGGAGCAAGAGGGGAGCAAGAGGGAAGCAAGAGGGGAGCAAGAGAATCCGGTTCCCCTTCTCCCATGCAACAAAAGCGAAGCATCCTCTGTCATCCCTCCTCGCAGGGGGGAACGAGGGGGTTGGGAGAAGGGGTTAGGGGATGAGGGGGAAATGTTGAGGAGTAGATAGAAACCTTATGGTAGAGACTCCTCCGCCGAAACATCTCTATCCATATCTGAAAACGCGATCGCATTTCCATTAAACCCGGATAACCGAGAGTGCGATCGCGAGAACAGGGCGACCCGACCTAATTAAATGGAGTGGTGTTGTTGATTAAACCAAGCAAGCATCCGGTTCCCCTTCTCCCCCGGTGGGAGAAGGGGTTAGGGGATGAGGGGGAAATGTTGAGGAGCGATCGCTAGGACAGGGCGACCCGACTTAATTAAATGGAGTGGTGTTATTCATCAAACCAAGCGGGTCGCCCCTACAGACCCTACCGTCCCTACGAATGACCAATGACCAATGGGTTTTATCGCTTTCCACTCAACTTCCGCCCCAACCGACGGAATCCCCCCATAGCTCCCACTAACTCCGGATACACTGGCACTAACGGGGACTTCTCCCGACTAAACCGCACCGCCAATGTGCGAATCAAGGTCAAGATTTCCGGGCGTTCAATCTCAGTTGTCGGGAATTGCAACAACGCCTCCAATGTCTGCGGGGTGCCAATCCGACTTAATGCCATTGCCGCTTGCTCCCGAACAAACCAGTCATTATCCTTTAGCAAGGGCATTAATGCCTGCAATGCGGGTGCAGTACCTATCCGTCCCAAGGCTGTCGCCGTTGCGCCTCGGATATCCCCATCGCCATCTTTTAATAGGGGAATTAACGCTTGTAGCGCCGCTGGAGTACCAATTCTCCCCAATGACTCAATTCCCTGTTTTCGCACCCGTTTATCCTGATCCTGGAGAATCGGAATTAATGCGGTTAACGCCGGAGTTGTCCCCATCCGCCCTAACGCCGCCGCTGCTTCCTGGCGCACCACCGGATCAGTATCCGCTAACGCTGGAATTAACACCTCCAACGTCTGAGGATTTCCAGAACGCGCCAAAGCTTCCGCCGCTTCTTCTCGCACCACTGGATCAGCATCTTGCAGCGCCGGAATTAACGCCTCTAAGGTTTCCCTGGTGGCAATTTTCCCCAATACCATCGCCGCTTCTTCGCGAATCTGATCCTGGGGATGATTCAGGGCTTGGATTAACGCCTGCACGACTGTGGGATTTTCCAGATGAATCGCGCCACTGGCTTGCCAACGGACAAAGCTATCCGGGTGATTCAGCACCTTAACCAATTCCTGCAAGGCTTCTGGTGTGCCAATCTGCGCCAATGCCATCGCCGCTTCCCCCCGCACATAACTATCGTTATCATGAAGGGCAATAATTAACGCCTGTATCGCCGCCGATGTGCCAATCCGCCCCATCGCCGCTGCTGCTTCACCCCGAACCACGGTATCTTCATCCCGCAGGGCGGGGATTAACGCTTTCACGGTTTCGGCATCGCCAATATAACCCAAAGCAGTCGCCGCTTCCCCGCGCACATACCAAGGTCCCTGATTTAGGGCTTTAATTAACGTAGCGACGGCGGAGGGACTGCCAATTTGACCCAAGGCGGCAATTAACGCCGCGACGAAATCCTTACGGGTATAATATTGTTTCTCATCCAAGTCCTGCTGTAACTTCTCTGCCATCTGGGAATTGGTTTGCCCCAAGGCGACAACGGTAGAAGCAATGAAGCCAACAAAGGGGTAATGATGCCACAAGTCATAAATGTGGTCAATCACTTCGGTAATTAAAGGATGAGACAATTGCTTACATTCAGCGATCGCCCGTCCAGTTAACAGGAGTAAGGTCGAGAAGATATCATCTTTTTCCTGAACAATGGCTTGGAATAAGGGAATCGGATCATCCATTAACCCCGCCAGGAGACTAATGCTTTGATGCCAATCATACTCCCACAAATGGGCTTTCACCAACGCCATACCCTGACTGGGATTGTCTTGAATCACCCGCTGCAAATAACAGGCGGTTAAATAATCCTGGGTAATCCGGTGAATAAACACATAGCGATCGCCTTCTTGAGTCAAGCGGTGCAGAATTCCCTGTTCTCCAGACAGTTGCACCAAGAGTTGGGCGGGGGTTTGTTGGCGTAAGGGTTCTAACCCCTGATCCTGTTCTAGGGCGTTAGCGATTTCCTGTTTCAATTCTTGGGAATCAAACACCTCCTGCCCTTTACAGGTAAACTGATAGGCAAGGTCTTCCAATAAGCGGATTTTCACCCCACTATCTGACCCCCGATGGTGCGTCCATTGACTCAGGAGATACTCGACGGTTTTCTGATAAATTTGACTGCGACGGGCGGGTAATGTCAGAACTTGCTCATAATATAAGCTGCACAGTAAATAAAGTAATCGAGGATTTTGTGCCAAGCCCCGCAGTTGAGGATTTTGTCGCAGTTGTTCAATTAAGCTAGCCGCCGAAATCCCGTCTTTGTCTGAATCGGTGCCATATTGAAACCAGGTATGAATAAATCGTTCAATCTGGGGTTGACTCAGGGGAATAATTTCCACTTCCTTTGCCCCATTAATAAACGCGCCACCATACCCGACAATCCGAGAGGTACAAATAATCGGACCGGGATGGGTTTCCAGGAATTGGTTCAGTTTCGTGGCTAAGGCATTGCGATCGCGTTTGGGAACTTCATCTAATGCATTGAACAACAACAGACATTTCCCCTGACGCAATTTCGCCTGTAACCAGGGTTGAATATCCGCCCAGGTTGTGGGATAATCCCGTTGAACCAGGGATGCGATCGCCACCGCAATATCATCTGCGGTTTCATGTAAATCCACTAAGCGGATAAATAGGGGAAAAACCACATCCTCAACAGTAATTTGAGCATCCACCAATTTCTGCCGTTCACTGGCTGCCGTTAATGCGGCTTCCCGGCGGAGTAGCGCACTTTTCCCCATACCCGGATCAGCCAAAACCATCAAGCGTTGATAGTTTTTCTTTGCCTGTTCCCAGGGAACCCGATAACGCTTGGCTTCTACGTCGCGATTTTTAATCGCATAAGCGCGTTTCAGTTCAGCTTCTGATTCCGCGTATCCCCAGAAGGTTTCCACCTCATGACGATAATTGCGTTCACGGGTGACTTGAATCGGGACATAGAGAGATTTACGGGAAATCGGGTGCTGGGTATGTAAAAGGGTTTTATATTTAAAATGGGATTCGATATCCTCCAAGAATCGGCAAACGGATTCGATTTTCGGATCACGGTTCAGTGGGCGAGTGTCCTCGGTGTGGGTATCATGAGAACTAATCATAATCTTACCCCTGTTGATTAAAGCGGTTTTGAATCAAGCTGAAAAGTTATAGCGCTGACTTGATGGCACTAAAGTGCCTACTACGAGCGAGCAAGCGAATCTGGGTGAAGTCAGAGCTATGTAGTTGCGATCGCTTTTATTCTGGATTGTCTTCACTCACGACTCAAAGGCGATCGCTATACTATGATCCTATAATTATATCCGTTAGGATTCCAGCTTTTCATCCCTGAACCCAATACTGTCATTCTGAGTGGAATCCAATACTGTCATTCTGAGTAGAATCCAATACTGTCATTCTGAGTGGAGCGAAGCGGAACGAAGAATCTCTACAAATGTGTCGCGTCCCATCCGAGCTTACCCCCAAAGGAAGTGAATAGCAAAGCCTAACCTATTTTAAGTCGAATCGTGTCATTCTTGGGGGAGCGATCGCGCAACGAAGACTATGTGCCAATATGTCGCGAACATATAGCACTACGTCTCAAACCAATCCGCACTCAAATCACGCCATTGAGGATTGATCGATTCAATCAAAGCAATCTTTTTAGCACGCAACCACCCTTTAATTTGCTTTTCACGGGCGATTGCTTCCCTTACATCTGAAGTTTCCTGATAATAAACGAGTCGATTAATATTATATTTTTGTGTAAATCCAGGAATCAACTTTTGTTTATGTTCGTATACGCGACGATATAAATCATTTGTTACGCCAGTATAAAGCGTTTTTGAACGATTCGTCATTATGTAGACGTAATAGGTATTCACCTTGTTTTATTGAGTTAGTAAATTTTGGGCGACGTGAAAACTCTCCCTCTTGAACTGAGTAATGAGATGCTTCGTTCCGTTCCTTCGCTTCGCTACGGACTCCACTCAGCATGACATTGTTATATTACTATATTAGTGTCATTCTGAATCCTGAGCAAAGCGAAGGAACTGAAGCGGAGTGAAGAATCTCTGCAAATGTTTCAGCATCTACCTCAATTCATTTGAGATAAAAGATGATAAAAATAAAAGTTAAGTCAACTCTCGTCTAATTTGGGCGATCGCAGAATTCAACCCTTCACTGTGAATCCAACCCACATAACCCCCATAAACCATTCAGTCATACCCGGAACTCGTTCTAGAATTGCGATCGCGTCTTGAGTCACATCTGTGCTGAAGAAGTTGCCATTGCCTTTGGTGTACTTTATCTACTTTTTGCGGCGGTGATTAATAGTAGAAATCGTTAATCGGTTAAAGGTTTAGAACGATAAACAATAGATTTTAGGGTTACAGAGATTTCGTGCATCGCGTCTGTAGGGGCGGGTTTAGGGAATTCTGTTTCGCTATTGATGATAACGTCAATTCAAAACCCGCCCTGATCCTCACCCCCTCACCCTCTCACCCCCTCACCCCATCTCCCTTCACGAATTATCCATCCGTCGCACAGCGAAATCCAGCCAAAATTTGACGCACACTGGGATAATACCAATTGCGGAAACTACATCGCATCCCCCACGGACGAGTTGTCCAGCTACCACCGCGCAAAACTCGATGTTCGCCATCAAAATAGGCTTGAGAATAGCCGCGATAGGGATAACTGACAAATCCTTTGTATCCATCAAACCAAGTGGCTGTCCATTCCCAAACATTCCCCAACATGTCGTAGCAACCTGATGCACTTTTTCCTTGGGGATAGGCATTAACCGGAGTCGTATGTCCTACCGTATTATCGTAGTTACAAGAATAAGATGTCGGTTCCGTATCACCCCAGGGATAGATGTGACGACATCCCTTTTGTACATCCCAACTTGCCGCTTTTTCCCATTCAGCTTCCCTAGGTAATCGCTTGCCGACAAAATTAGCATAAGCCTCGGCTTCATACCAACTCACCCCATAAACCGGATGATTATCCCAAAAGGGTTCATCGGACCAATAGAGGGGATAGGCGACAGGATTATCCTGCAACCATTTCCATCCTTCCACAGACCACCAGTTATGATTTTGATATCCCCCCGCTTCAATAAAAGCCCGATACTGTTGACAGGTAACCGGGTAGCGATCAATCCAGTAGGTATCTAAAAAAACGCGATCGCATGGACGTTCGTTATCCATAGCATCAATCTCGTCGCTTCCCATCTCAAACTCACCCGCCGGAATTTCAATCATCTGTCCTTTATCCGGCGTCTGATCTGCTTGAGGTGCAAAGGATTCAGTCAGAACGAATGACCTAGGTGTGCGTCCAGTTTGGCACAGGGTATTACCTTGAGTCGATAGGTGGTGTAATTGCAAGATAAAGGCAATGGTTTCAGTATGTTGACTCTCATGCTGCACTAACCATCGCCATAAGCGTTCTTGGTGATCCAGGGGGGCAATTTCCAGATAGTCAAAGACTTGAGTTCTGACGATATCCAGATAATCCTGAATTTCTGCCAGAGACGGTAACTTTTGGCGATCGCACTTGGGTAAACCATCCGCCGCAAAAAGCCGATGATACTCTGGAAACAGGGGTTTTAAGCCAGCATAGCGTTCTAGAATCCAGTACGCTTCCGTAAAAGCAATATGACCCAAATGCCAACCCACGGGACTAAAATCCGAATGCGCTTGGCGATAAAATCGGGTTTCGTCAATCCCTTCAATTAGCATTAACGTACCCATACGGCATTTTTCCATCTTTTGACGGATGCTTTTTCTACAAGCATGAATTGATGTAAACGTCACAATTTTCTCCCCCTCAACTGGACGAGTTTTGGCACAACTTTTCTAGTTTCCGGTGAATCGGGTTCACAAGCAAGAGAAAAAAGTAGAGACGCGCCATGGCGCGTCTCTACAATGGTGCCGAACGTCCTAATCGATGTGTCTATTGCTATATCGCCAAAAAAAGTGGCACATCAACTAACGTGCCACTTCCTCCCAGTATCTATAACTTAATCAGCGGTCTACTGAACCCATGATTACGTCAACACTACCAAGAATCGCCATAATATCTGCCACTTTCACTCCCCGCAAAATATGGGGTACAATTTGCAAGTTGTTGAAATCCGGTGGACGAATCTTCCAACGCCAGGGAAAGATATTATCATCCCCAATAATGAAAATTCCCAATTCTCCCTTTCCACTTTCTAGGCGAACATAATGTTCACCCTGGGGAATCTTAAAGGTTGGCGGAATTTTCTTACCACTAAACTGATACTCAAAATCATTCCACTTAGATTTCTTGCCTTCAGCGATACGTTTGGCTTCCAGATTTTCATAAGGACCACCCGGTAATCCTTTTAATGCCTGACGAATAATTTTTAGGGATTCCCGCATTTCCCGAATCCGAACTAAATACCGGGCGAGACAATCCCCAGCGGTTTCCCAATGGATATCCCAATCAAAGTCGTCATAACATTCGTAGTGGTCAACTTTCCGCAAGTCCCACTTCACGCCAGACCCCCGCAACATTGGACCTGACAGCCCCCAGTTAATTGCTTCGTCACGGGTAATCGTACCCACCCCTTCAACGCGACGGCGGAAGATGGGGTTGTTGGTAATTAAGCGTTCGTATTCATCGACTTTAGGGGCGAAATAATCGCAAAAGTCTTCACATTTGTCAACCCACCCATAAGGAATATCAACCGCTACTCCACCAATACGGAAGTAATTATTATTAATCAGGCGTTGTCCGCTGGCGGCTTCCCACAAGTCGTAAATTAATTCCCGTTCCCGGAAGATGTAAAAGAAAGGCGTTTGCGCCCCCACATCCGCCAGAAAAGGTCCTAACCACAGCAGGTGATTAGCGATGCGATTCAACTCCAGCATAATCACGCGGATATAGCTGGCGCGTTTAGGTACTTCAATATCCGCTAACTGTTCTGGGGCGTTAACGGTAATCGCTTCGTTAAACATTCCCGCTGCATAGTCCCACCGACTCACGTAGGGGACATACATAATATTCGTGCGGTTCTCAGCTATTTTCTCCATACCGCGATGCAGGTAGCCGATAACCGGTTCACAATCAATCACATCCTCCCCGTCTAAAGTGACGATTAAGCGGAGAACGCCGTGCATGGACGGATGGTGAGGACCCAAGTTGAGAACCATTGGGTCGGTTCTGGTTTCGATTTGTGCCATAGTGATGTATTTGGTTTACCCAATTTTTAGCGATGACGCTTTAACATAGACATTCAGGTAATGGTCTAGAACAACGGTACAATAGCATCCTGTCCCAGAGAGCGCGATTAGCACAAGTCTTTTTCTGAATATCCCTATTGTCTATTGATTTGTGTCCACCTTGGGATTGAATTGACCAACCCTACCGATTGACAACCGTTATTGCTCATCGCTGATCGCTTCGCTTATGTTTACTTTTGTTGCATCCCTTTAATTATATGGAGTTTGACGCGCAAACAGCGCAGTTTTTTCATCGTTCAGTCTTAAGTCAGGAGTTAATCGCTGGATTGGCGATTCGTCCAGGTGGGCATTATTTGGACGCGACGGTGGGTGGAGGTGGACATAGTGAGTTAATTCTATCTGCTGCCCCAGATGTCCGTGTTACTGCGATTGACCAAGATGCCCAGGCGATCGCAGCCGCTCAAACTCGGTTAGCCTCTTATGGCGATCGCATCCAATTTTGGCGGGGGAATTTTGTGGACTATCAACCGCCCGAATCGTTATTTGATGGCATTATTGCTGATTTAGGGGTGAGTTCCGCCCAACTGGATATTCCCGATCGCGGCTTTAGTTTTCGCCATCAAGCCCCTCTAGATATGCGGATGGATCAACGCCAATCCTTAACCGCCGCCCAGATTATCAATCACTGGGATGAAACCCAACTGGCAAATATTATTTATGAGTATGGTGAAGAACGTTTATCCCGGCGGATTGCCCGGGCAATTGTGGAACGTCGCCCCTTTGAGACAACCACCCAATTAGCCGATGCGATCGCGCGATCCGTTCCCAAAAAATACCGTTATGGTAGGATTCACCCCGCCACGCGCACCTTTCAAGCGCTTCGCATTGCCGTTAATCAAGAATTATCCTCCCTAGAAAAATTTCTCAATTGTGCGCCTAGATGGTTAAAACCAGGCGGCAGAATTGGTATTATTAGTTTTCACAGCTTGGAAGACCGTCTGGTTAAACACCACTTGCGGGATTCACCAATATTGCGGGTGCTTACCAAAAAACCCATAACTCCACAACCCACGGAACGGGATGAAAACCCCCGTGCTCGTTCTGCCAAGTTGAGATTGGCTGAGCGTCTTTGAAGGGACAAGAGACTATAGGGCTAGAGTCAGTCAAGTCATCCTATGGGCGCTGGTACTGGATTGGGAAAATCAGACTAGAATACTCGCTTTTCCAATGCATAGTATGACGATTTTGTCAACGGCTAAGACGAAGTTAGTGTTCTAATATACAAACAGATGGCGACGTACTTGTCGTCACCAATCTACTGTTCCTTTTTATCCCCAAGTTGGTGTCAATAAGCAGATGTTGCTGAAAAATTACTGAATATACCACTCTGGCGAAGAAATATCAGGGCAGATGCATCGGACTAAACTTAATCTGACACCAGGGAGTTCTCCTTTGAGCCAGTTAACGTGGATATTTGGTGTTATTTCGTTTTTAAGAAAACATCTGACAAACGTTTGGATCTTCCAAAATAGACTGTTCCTTTTGTTGATGACTCACGCTTGCCCTAAATGAATTATGAGGGAAATTGTAATCGGGAGCCTCAGGGTGTCCCTAATGATGCCTATTCTTGGTTATTTGTGGTGGATCGGCTCAAAATCACAGATTGAACGAAAATCGGGCTGGTTCTACATGCTGGCGGGTTACGGCTTAATTTGTCTGGATGGGTTTATGGATTTAGTTAACCGTACTTTTGGTTTGACCACCCTAAACCTGAATCTAATCGATACGCCGATTCCAATGACACTGGTCTATCTGCTGGGATTTGCACTGCTGTCGATCGGCTTATGGCAATGGTTACCGTTTGTTGCCAAGGTCAAGAAGCTAGACATTTTGTCCCCTTTATACTCTAACTCGGAAGAGTATTATACTTGCAAATTGTACGATCAAGGCAGCGCGATCGCCCAGTCGGATGAACTGAAGCAAGAGATAGCAAACTGTCTACACACTAACGCCGAACTGCAACAGCAAGAAGAACAATTTCGGGCGATTACTCAAGCCTTTCCTGTACCTGTCGCGATCGCACGAGTCTCTGATGGCACGATTGTCTACGGAAATTCCCACGCGAACGTACTATTTGGTGTTGCTACCTCAGAGTTAGTCGGTAACTCAATGCCCGATTTTTATGAAAATCCTGCCGACTGGCAAAGACTGTTAGCCAGATTAGACCAAAAGGGTGTTGTCCAGAATGAGGAACTTTGCGTTCATACAATTAATGGCAGGCCGTTGTGGGTAACAGTATCGATGCAGGTGTTGACCTTCAATCAGGAAAAAGCAATTCTGAGTGTATTCCATGATATCAGTGATACCTACCAGCAACTTACCCAATATCAGCAAACAGAAGCCGTTCTCAAAGACAGTGAAGCTTGCTATCGGACGTTGGTCGAACAATCTCCCAACGCGATCGCCCTCGAACATCAGGGAACCCTGGTTTATATCAATCCTAGAGGTGTCAAACTACTGGGAACCATTAGTCACAACCAACTTATCGGTAAACCTTGGTCAGACTTTAACCCTAAGGATCAGGGAAATCAGAGAGATAGGGAAGATCACCAAGTTATTGGTTCTGAGTATACAGAGAAATTCTCTGATCACAAACGAAGGTCGAATCCACCTCACGCCCTAACCTTACCCACAAAATTTGTTACCGAACAAATTGTACAGTTAGACGGTCAGATCATTGATGTGGAAATTGCCCGTTTACCCGCCATTTATCAAGGTCAAAGAGCAACCCAACTGGTTATTCGAGATCTGACCCATAGAGAACAGCCAGACCAAGAACTGAGAGTACGGGCGCGTCAGCAAGCAACTATCGCTAAATTGAGCCAACGGGCGCTTTCGGGACTGGATTTAAATACCCTGATGGACGAAGCGGTAAGTACGATTGCTCAAACCTTAGAGGTTGAGTATTGCAAAGTGTTAGAACTCCTACCCAATGGTAATGTGTTTTTACTAAAAGCGGGTGTGGGTTGGTCGCCGGGATTAGTTGGGTATGCTTTAGTCGGTGCCAACAGGAATTCCCAAGCGGGTTATAATCTGATATCTCAAGAACCTGTTGTGGTTGAAGATCTACCGATTGATACTCGCTTTAGTGGACCCCCTCTGCTCTACAATCATCGCGTAGTCAGTGGTGTGAGTGTGGTGATTCCGGGTCAAGAGCAACCCTTTGGAGTGTTGGGGGCGCATACCACCAGCCAGCGCCGTTTTAGTGAAGATGACATTCACTTTCTCCAAGCGGTTGCCAATGTTTTAGCCTTGGCGATTGGACATCAGCAGTCAGAGGCGAATCTCTATCTGATGCAGCGAGCGATCGCGGCGAGTAATAATGGGGTGATTATTACTGACCCCAATCAGCCGGATAATCCGGTAATTTACGTCAACCCCGCCTTCGAGTCAATGACGGGTTATACCGCAAAGGAGGTGATTGGACACAACTGCCGTTTCTGGCAAGAACCTGATTATAATCAAGCCGGGGTGACTAAGTTAGCGACAGCGATTCAAGAGCAACGAGAGTGCCATGTCATTCTACAGAACTATCGCAAAGATGGCAGCACGTTCTGGAATGAACTCTATGTGTCGCCCGTCTTTGATGGAGACGGCTATTTAACCCACTTTGTCGGGATTCAAACCGATATTACTAAACGGAAACAGGCAGAGGAAGCCCTACGACAGAGTGAGGAAAAGCTGGATAGTATTCTCAGTTCCCTAGATGATGTGGTCTGGTCAGCGTCTCTGGAAAATCAACAGTTTATTTACCTGAATCCGGCGACAGAAAGGGTTTATGGTCGCCCCGTATCCGACTTTGTGGATTGTCCCAGTCTCTGGCAGTTCGTCATTCATCCTGATGATCGCCAACGGGTGGAGAGGGCATCTAATCGGATGATGCACCAGGGGAGTAAAGATCTAGAATATAGGGTTGTACGACCGGATGGCGAAGTGCGTTGGCTGCGCGATCGCGCCCGCCTAATTTATGACCATAGGGGTATTGCCATTCGCATGGATGGAATTGCTACCGATATGACCAAACGCAAACAGGCAGAGGCGGCTTTACTCAAAAGTGAGGAGCAATTTCGCCTCACCTTTGAACTGGCTCCCATTGGCATGGCAATGACATCCCTGGAGGGTCAATTCCTCAAGGTTAATCAGGCATTGTGTGACGCTTTGGGGTATACGGCTCAAGAACTGTTGGCTCTTACGTTTACAGAAATTAGCCACCCGACTGAACGGGCACTCCATTTTACCCAACACCAATCCTTGTTGCAGGGGGAACTCTCTCATCTGCAAACTGAACGGCGATTAATATCAAAATCTGGCAGGATTGTCAATGCTATTTTGAAGGTTGTGTTGGTCAGAGACGCTCAAGGTCAACCCTTACACTACATTAGTCAGGTGGTGGATATTAGCGATCGCAAACGCATGGAGGAACAGTTACTCCACGATGCTTTCCACGATGTATTGACCGGATTACCGAATCGGGCATTATTCATGGATCGGCTGGAGTATGCGTTGCGACGGGCAGGGCAACGCTGGGACTATTTATGTGCGGTGATTGTCTTGGATTTAGACCGTTTCAAGGTGATTAATGATAGTTTAGGGCATCTGGTCGGCGATCGACTGCTGAGTGCGATCGCAGAGCGATTACAAGGGTGCTTACGCCCTAGCGATACCTTAGCCCGGTTAGGGGGGGACGAATTTACGATTCTACTGGATGATATCCCCAATACGGCAGCAGCCACGGATATTGCCAAATCGATTCACCAAACCCTGGAATCCTCATTTAACTTAGATGGGTATGAGGTGTTTGCCACAGCCAGTATCGGGATTGCCCTGAGTGGTATGGGGTATCACCGAGCGGAGGATTTGCTCCGAGATGCCGATACCGCCATGCATCGGGCAAAACTTCAAGGAACGGCTTGTTATGTTATGTTTGACACCGCCATGTCCGGTCGCGCCCTTGCCCAGTTACGCTTGGAAACTGAACTGCGATGGGCAATTGAACGCCAAGAACTTGAGGTTTATTACCAACCGATTATTTCCTTGGGGACAGGTAAAATTACCGGGTTTGAGGCGCTGGTGCGTTGGCAGCATCCAGAACAGGGAATGATTTCACCGGGCGCGTTTATTCCGTTAGCCGAGGAAACAGGTTTAATTATTCCCATTGGTCAGTGGGTGTTGCTGACGTCCTGCTATCAGCTACGCCAATGGCAACAACAGTTTCCCCACTATCCCCCGTTAACCATGAGCGTTAATTTGTCGGGGAAACAGTTTTCCCAAACGAATTTGATTGAGCAAATTGCCCAAATTATTCAAGAGACAGAGGTCAATCCCAGCACTCTCAAGTTAGAAATTACCGAAAGCGGCATTATGGAACATTCCGATTCGGCGTCGGCTTTATTGGAGCGACTTAAGGCATTGAATATTCAGTTGTACATTGATGATTTTGGCACTGGCTATTCGTCGTTAAGTCGCTTACATCAGTTTCCCATTGATGCCTTAAAAATTGACCGTTCCTTTGTCAGTCGGATGGGGGATGCAGGAGAAAATGGAGAGATTGTGCAAGCGATTGTGACCTTGGCTCACAATTTAGGTATGGATGTTGTGGCAGAAGGGATAGAAACGAATATGCAGTTAGCCCAACTGAGAGGGCGGCGATGTGAATATGGTCAGGGATATTTTTTCTCCAAGCCATTGAATCGGCAAGCCGCAGAACAGTTAATGATGAATTTACCCCAGTGGTAAAGGATCAACAGACGGGGGGGCGGGTTTAGGGACAATTGTAGGGGCGGGTTTAGGGACAATTGTAGGGGCGGGTTTAGGGACTAAATTCAGATATTCACCGATAATGGAACAACAAAACCCGCCCTCCTCACCGATAATGGAACAACAAAACCCACCTTATTCTCAACCGCGATCGCACCAAAAAAATGTCGAAATTGGGACTTTAGGGAATTAGTGAAAGATTTGGGCAGGGCGGGTTTTGTAGAAAGGTGATTGGTGGCTCCATTAATTTTGTTCCTAAACCCGCCCCTACATTGGGTTTTATGTCCCCATATCATATTTTAATATTAACCTGAAACCCGTTCAAAAAACACCAGATTCCCAACCGCGATCGCACTTTGTTTGTCCAAAGTCCAGTGAATTATTGCCGATAGATTTAACCCGGACTATAGTAAAAGGATAATCTAGTTACCCCTCTATTTGATCAGCTATGGCACAGGCGAGATTTCGAGTTTCAATGATGGGCAGTCTGGCTTTGGCTTTTTTGGCGCATTTGAGTCCGGCTTCAGCCCAAGTCGTCCCCGATAATACTCTGCCAGTCAATTCTCAGGTGACGGGGTGTCCAGTTTGCCAGATTGATGGGGGAACAGTACGGGGGATGAACCTGTTCCATAGTTTTGAAGAATTTTCTGTGCCGACGGGGGGTGAGGCATTTTTTAATAATGCCTTGGATATTGAGACTATCTTTGGGCGGGTGACGGGTGCTAATCGTTCAGAGATTGATGGCTTGATTCGGGCGAATGGCACGGCGAATCTATTCTTAATTAATCCCAATGGGATAATTTTCGGGGAGAATGCCCGGTTGGATATTGGCGGTTCCTTTTTTGCCTCTACCGCCAATCGTTTTACGTTTCCTGATGGCAGTGAGTTTAGCGCCACGAATCCCCAAGCGCCGCCATTGTTGACGATTAATATTACACCGGGATTGCAGTATGGGACGAATTCGCCTAGAGGAACTATCTCGAATCAGGGGAATTTAGCGGTCAATTCAGGAGAATCGGTGACGTTATTCGGCAGCACTGTTACCAGTACGGGTTCTCTCATCGCACCAGGGGGGTTGGTGCAGGTGTTAGGCGAACGGGTGGGGTTGTTAGACAATGCTGAGATTGATGTGTCTGCTGAGACGGGTGGTGGCACGGTATTGATTGGCGGAGGGTTTCAGGGTAAGGGTGACGTTGCCAATGCGTTGCGTACTTTCATTGGTTCAGGTGTAACGATTAACGCGGATGCTTTGACAACGGGCGATGGGGGTAATGTCTTCGTTTGGGCAGATGAAGTGACCGGGTTTTATGGCACGATTAGCGCCCGTGGGGGAATTGAAGCGGGAAATGGTGGATTTGTCGAGGTGTCGGGAAAGGAACAGTTGATAGTTCGGGGGACGGTGGATACAACGGCGGTGAATGGGGTATCGGGGACATTGCTGCTTGACCCGACAAATATTGTCATTGCTAATGGTTCAGCGGATAGTGCAGCGGATGGTACGGATACGTTTGCTGGGAATAATTCCGGGGTGACGGGGGCGATTTTGAGTGCCCCATTGAGTGAGATTAATGATGCGGCACCGACGACAATTTATGAGTCGGAGTTGGAGGGGTTATCGGGGGATACGACTGTTATTTTACAGGCAACGAATGATATTCGGATTGAGGATTTAACCGATAATGCTTTAGACTTTGCCTCTGGAAGTGGGAAGATTGAGTTGACCGCCGATGCAGATAGTGACGGGGTGGGTTCGGTGGTGATGGAGGATTTTTTCGGAGATACCCTCTATACCAATGGACGGGATATTGAGATGGCTGGGGCGAATTTGACCTTGAGGAATATTAATACCGCAGATCCGGTTAATGGAGGGGCGATTACTCTGAGAGCCAGTGGCGATATCTTAGTCTACGGTTCTTTGGATTCGTACTCGAACTCTGGGGATGGGGGGGCGATTTCTTTGTCCTCTGTTTCCGGTGATATCACGACCTACGGTTTGAATTCTTCCTCGCGCTCTGACTCTGGGGATGGGGGGGCGATTTCTTTATCCTCTGTTTCCGGTGATATCACGACCTACGGTTCTTTGGACTCGTCCTCGAACTCTTTCAGTGGGGACTCTGGGGATGGGGGAGCGATTTCTTTGTCCTCTGTTTCTGGTCATATCACGACCGATCGTTCTTTGAGCTCGATCTCGGTCTCTTTGAGTGGGGACTCTGGGGATGGGGGAGCGATTTCTTTGTCCTCTGTTTCTGGTCATATCACAACCTACGATTCTTTGAGCTCGTACTCGGTCTCTTTGAGTGGGGACTCTGGGGATGGGGGGGCGATTTCTTTGTCCTCTGTTTCTGGTCATATCACGACCAACGATTTTTTGTACTCGTCCTCGAACTCTTTGAGTGGGGACTCTGGGGATGGGGGGGCGATTTCTTTGTCCTCTGTTTCTGGTCATATCACGATCAACAGTGGTTTTTACTCCTTTTTGGCGTCCTCCTCGCTGGCTTACGGTGGGGACGCTGGAAATGGGGGGGCGATTATTCTCTCTTCTAACTCCGGTGATATTACGAACAACGCTGCGTTGAATTCCTCGTCGTTTTCACTGTCAGCGTCTGGGTCTGGATCGGCTGGAAATGGGGGGGCGATTATGCTCTCTTCTGACTCCGGTGATCTTACGAACAACAATGTGTTGACTTCCTTTTCATTCTCTTTCAGTGGGGACACTGGAGATGGGGGTCCGATTATGCTCTCTTCTGATTCAGGTGATATTACGACCAAAAAAGAGTTGCTCTCGTACTCGTACTCTTTCTGGGGGGACACTGGAGATGGGGGTTCGATTATGCTCTCTTCTGATTCCGGTGATATTACGACCAACAATGTTTTGAATTCCTCTTCGGGTTCGTTCTGGGGAAATGCTGGGAATGGGGGAGAAATTTCTCTGATGGCTTTAGGTGGCGATATTATCGGCACGTCTGGTGAATCAATCCTGTATTCCTTCGCCCTCGCTGCAGGCACAACAGGAAGGGGTGGAAATGTTACGATAGCCGCTCAAAACAGCATAACCAATCTGGACATCTTAACGCTATCCTCTTCTGCTGAAGCTGGAAATGTTGCGCTCAATGGGTTTGGAGATTTATCCATTGCCAATACCCGTATCCTAGCGACCAGACGTGTGGAAGTGGAAGTGCCAACACAATCTGTGCCAATACTGCCAGCACAACCTTTGGAACCCATAATCTTAGAGGTTGGTGGTCAAGGACAATCGGGCGATGTCACTGTCACCAGTTCAGGCAATCTCACCGTCAACGATAGTTCCATTGAAAGTGACACTAATGGTCGTGATAACGCCGGGAATGTCATTGTCAGCAGCCCCGGTTTAGTCACATTCAATAACAGTCAGATTATTAATAGTAGCAGTAACATTGGAAATGCCGGAACTATCGATATCAATGCTGGATACGGCATCACGTTCCAAGGTGTATATTCCTACGAAGACACACCTCAACGTGGCGGACTATTTGCTGGCACCACCAATGAAGGCAATGCTGGACGGATTACCCTCACCACCCCAGCGTTAACCCTACAAAACGGAGCCAATATCATCAGCACTACAGACGATCTTGGCAATGCGGGAGACATTACCCTTCAATCTCACCCCAATGGAGAAAACCTAAACATTAATCTGGAACAGGATACGTCTATTTCTGCCTCGACCTCTAATCAGGGAACTGGGGGCAATTTAGCAATTATCGCTCCCGACTCGGTAACGATTCAGGGAGAAGGACGGATTACCACAGAAACCTCAGGCGCAGGTGATGCGGGTAACATTCAAATGACCAGCACAAATTTAGATATCCAAGAAACTGAACTGTCCACCTCAACCACCGCAGAGGGAAACGCCGGAAGCATTACCCTCGATACCTCCACCTTAAACGTTGCCAGGGGAGCCAAAGTATTTGCCTTCACCGACGGGAGTGGCGATAGCGGTGCCATTACTATTAATGCTCCCACGGCGGTGAATCTGGGTATTGGTGTGGATGATTTTTCCCCGATTTTGTCGGTCGAAACCCGTGACGCAGGTCAAGCTGGCAGTATTATTATCAATACTCCAACCTTAACCCTCTCCGACACTGCCCGGATCACCGCCACGGCTACTGAAACTGCCACGAATACAGAGGGCGGGGGGAGTATTACCTTAAATGCCTCGACTATGAATTTAGCCGGAATCGTGGGTGTCTTTGCCGAAACTGAGGGACCAACCCCCGCCGGAACATTAACTCTGAAACCCTATCAGGATCAATCAACGCTAGATATTACCCTAGCGCCTGACTCCCAAGTATCAGCTTCTACCTCTGGGAGTGGTAAAGGTGGCGATTTAATCCTGAGTGCGCCGCAAGCGATTACTATTGCGGGACAGGGACGGTTAGCGGTAGAAAGCCGGAGTACAGGGGATGCGGGGAATGTATTGGTCACGACTCCCCAATTTACTCTCACTGATGGCGTGGAACTGTCGGCGGCGGCGACAAGCAGTGGCAATGCGGGAGAAGTTCGTCTCGATACCCAGCAGTTGACTCTGGAAAATGAGGCACAGATATTAGCCTCTAATATCTTTAGTCGTAGTGAGGGGATTATCCTAGAAGGGTTGGATACTTTGACAATTAGCAACAACAGTGCTATATCCGCCTCGACTCAAACGGGTGAAGCGGGAAGTTTAACTATTAATACTAACTCCAATCCGGCTAATTTAGTGCAAGTGAGTGATAATAGTCGCCTCTCCGTCGCCGCGACTGCGGAAGGTGGGAAAGCTGGCGGTGTCACCCTAAATACTCAACAGTTAACCCTAACAGAGAATTCGCAAGTTTCCGCCTCCAATATTTCTGGTGAAAGCCAAGATATTATTCTTTCTGGCTTAGAGAACGTAGAGCTAACGGACAATAGTGAACTCTCCGCATCCACCCAAACTGGAACAGCCGGAAGTGTCAGGATTAATTCAGCCGAAAATCCAGTTGAGTCGGTATCTTTAAATAATAGTCACCTATCGGTGAAGCTACAGAAGCAGGTGGGAAAGCTGGCGGTGTCACCCTAAATACTCAACAGTTAACCCTAACAGAGAATTCGCAAGTTTCCGCCTCCAACATCTCTGGTGAAAGCCAAGACATTATTCTTTCTAGCTTAGAGAACGTAGAGCTAACGGACAAGAGTGAACTCTCCGCATCCACCCAAACCGGAACAGCCGGAAGTGTCAGGATTAATTCAGTCGAAAATCCAGTTGAGTCGGTATCTTTAAATAACAGTCGCCTATCGGTGGAAGCCACAGAAGCAGGCGGGAAAGCTGGCGGTGTCACCCTAAATACTCAACAGTTAACCCTAACAGAGAACTCGCAAGTTTCCGCTTCCAACATCTCTGGTGAAAGTGAAGATATTACCCTACAAGGTTTAGACACCTTAGATGTCAACAATAGTCTGATTGCGGCATCGACTCAAACAGGAAAAGCTGGCAGCTTAACCATCAATGCCACCGAATCTGTAGACTTAAATGGAGACGGAGGTTTATCGGTTGAAGCCACTCAAGGCGGTACAGCAGGAGACTTAACCATTAAAACAGGACGACTGTCTGTTCAGGATGAAGCCGCCGTAACTGTTAGTAGCCCCTCTGGACAAGCCGGAAATCTGCTAATTACTACCAATTCTTTACACCTCAACCAAGGCAAACTGACAGCAGAAACTGGAGGCACTAACGCCCAGGAAGGGGCAAATATCAACCTCAATCTATCGGATGTGTTGCTGATGAGCAACGAAAGTTTAATTTCTGCCGAAGCCTTTAGTAATGCTGATGGCGGTAATATCAATATTGATACTCGCTACTTAATCGTCTTACCCCCAGATGGTGCGAATGGTAGTGATATTATTGCCAAAGCTGATCAGGGTGACGGCGGTAACATTACTATCTCAGGTCAAGGGATTTTCGGGATTCAAGAACGTCCAGCTATTGCCGAAAATCGCACGAATGATATTGATGCCAGTTCCCAATTTGGTTCTCCGGGTAATGTTACACTCAATAGCCCCCTTGATCCTAGTCGGGGACTGACAGAATTACCCAGCAATTTTGTTGACCCGACGGGGCAAATTATCCAAGGTTGTCCCGCTGTGGGTAAGAATGGCGGTAGTCGATTTGTGGTGACAGGGCGAGGCGGTGTGCCACCCACTCCGGATGATGTGCTTACCTTGGATACTGTTTTAGATGATTTAGGCACTCTGTCAGAGGAGACACAGATGCAGGTACAAGCAGAAATGGAGAGGGGACAAAATAATTCCCCCAATCAAATTATTGAGGCTCAAGGTTGGGTAAAAACGGCGGATGGACAGATTATTTTAGTGGCTGAATTTCCTACAGCTACACCTTCTGGAAACTGGAATAACCCGGCTAATTGTTCAGATTACTAGGTATAGCGCTACGCGAAGCGGGAATGGGGAATGGGGAATGGGGAATGGGCAATAGTGAAGACAAAAGCTTGAGCTGTCACGCATTTAAATTGGGAATGGGTAGCGAGCAAGATGCTCGCACTACAAGGATTTCGCAATTTTTGACATTATGGTTTAAACCTAAATTCCTCAAGTATTTGGGTTTGGCAATCAGCGTTACTCTGATGACGCTATTGTTGAATCTGCCTATATCCCCAACCGTAGCAACCGTAACTCAAGTAGAAACGACTGCCCAAACGTCACCTGTGATCAAGTCTCTAAACACTAATACCTCCCAACTCGTACACCAAGGTAAAAACGATTATCAAAGGGGACAATATGCGGCAGCGATAACTATCTGGAAACAAGCCCTAGACACCTTTACAACTCAAGGCGATACCTTAAATCAAGCCATGGTGCTGAGTAATCTGGCATTAGCCTATCGCCAGTTGGGACAATGGCATGAAGCGAATCAAGCGATTGAAACCAGCCTTAACCTAATTTCCACTCAAAACCAAGATACATCCCAAAACCCCTTAAAAATATTAGCTCAAGCCCTCAATACCCAAGGTCATCTGCAACTGGCACAAGGACAAGCCGAACTCGCCCTCGCTACCTGGGAACAAGCCACGAAAACCTATCAACAAGTCGGAGATAAAACAGGCGTCACACGCAGCTTAATTAACCAAACCCACGCCATGAGAGCCTTAGGGCTTTACCTGCGGGCGAGAAACCTGTTAGACCAAATCCGGCAAACCTTAGCCACCCAACCAGATTCCCTGACTAAGATAGCCGGATTACGATCGCTCGGTGATCTGCTCCGGATTACTGGCGACTTAAACCAATCTCGGCAAATCCTCGAACAAAGTCTGGCGATCGCGAAAACCTTACCTTCCCCCCCAGATAGTACCGCCATCCTCTTTAGTCTCGGCAATACCGCCCGTTCCCAAAACCAAATCGAAGACGCCATCCAATTTTACCAACAAGCCGCCGCCACCACGGTTTCCCCAACTCTCCAATTCCAGGCTCAAGCCAATCAGCTTAGTTTATTCGTCGAAACTCAGCAGCAACAAGCCGCCCGCCAGTTGTGGACTCAACTGCAACCCCAACTCGCCCAACTCCCCGTCAGTCGCCAAACCCTCTATGCCCAGATTAACGTCGCCCGCAGCCTGATGCAGATGAGCCATGATGCATCTGGGAACGTCCCAGAAATTGCCCAGTTACTCGCCACCATTACCCAACAAGCCAGAACCCTGAAAGATCGACAGGTGGAAGCCTACGCCCTCGGTTATCTGGGTCAACTCTACGAACAAACTCAGCAACTCGCTAACGCCCAAACCCTCACCGAACAGGCTTTAACCTTAGCTCAATCCATCAAGGCGCCAGAACTTGCCTATCGCTGGCAATGGCAACTGGGGCGATTACTCAAGACTCAAGGCAATGCCCAAAGTGCGATCGCAGCTTATGACCAAGCCGTGAACACCTTGCAAGCACTCCGGACTGATTTAGTCGCCATTAACGACACCGTTCAATTTTCCTTCCGCGAGAGTGTAGAACCCGTCTATCGGGAGTTCGTCGGCTTACTCCTGCAACCCCTTCCCGGTGAAAAAGAGGTCAGCCAAGCCCACCTCAAACAAGCCCGTGAGGTGATTGAATCCCTACAACTAGCAGAACTGGATAACTTCTTCCAAGAAGCCTGTTTAACCAGCCAACCCCAACAAATTGATCACATTGATCCCACCGCCGCCGTTTTCTATCCGATTATCTTACCTGACCGACTAGAAGTTATCTTATCCTTACCAGGGCAACCCTTACGCCACTATGCGACTCAGGCTTCCTCTGTCCAAGTTGAACAAATCATTCACCAAATGCGCCAATCCTTTCGACCCACCTCTTTAAAAAAAGAGCGTTTGACCTTGGCGCAAAACCTCTACGACTGGCTGATCCGTCCGGCGGAGACTGAATTAACCCAAAGCAACATCACCACGTTAGTCTTTGTTCTGGATGGTTCCTTGCGGAATCTACCCATGGCAGCTTTATACGATGGTCAACATTATCTGGTAGAAACCTATAGCCTATCTGTTGCCCCCAGCTTACGCCTGCTCTCACCGCAACCCCTAATCCCAGAGCGGCTGCAAGTCTTAACCGCAGGCGTGAGTCAGTCCATTTCCGGGTTTTCGCCCCTACCCGCCGTTGAGTGGGAATTGTCGCAAATTACCAATCAGGTTCCCGCTTTAAAACTTTTAAATCAGGACTTTACCAGTGTCAACCTGACCGATAACCTCCAAACCCAGCCATTTTCAGTGGTTCATTTAGCCACTCATGGTCAGTTTAGTTCTGATCCAGAGGAAACATTTATTCTGGCGTGGGATAAAAAAATTCAAGCCAAAGACTTCGAGACTCTCCTACGTTCCACTCAAGTTGAACCCGACTATCCGATTGAATTACTGGTTCTCAGTGCCTGCCAAACCGCTATCGGTGATCAGCGAGCGGCTCTCGGTTTAGCTGGAATTGCCACTCGCTCAGGGACACGCAGCACCCTGGCGACACTCTGGTCAGTACAAGATGATTCCACCGCTCAACTCATGGTAGAGTTTTACAAAGAACTGAACCAGGGAACTCTCAATAAAGCAACTGCCTTGCGCCATGCCCAATTAAGTTTATTGCAACAAGGCTATAACCATCCCTACTATTGGGCACCGTTTATCTTAGTCGGCAATTGGTTGTAATGTTTTTTGTGTGTTCACAATAAATTGGACTGTTATCGCAAAAGTAAGGCTAGCTGAGTGACACTCAATGCATTTAATTACTATAGTTTGATACAGAGGCAATGGGAAAAAGATAATGCTTTAGGGTGTTATTTCCTGAACAACTGCCTTTCATCTTTTTGATCAGAAGGACTCTAGACACCATGACTAGAAAAAGTACCCCTCAATCTCTGAATCTGATAAATCTAGCGATCGCGTTTAGTTTGGGACTGGCTTTCGTTCCTCAGCTACAGACTCCTGTTTTGGCTGAACCGTCCCCCGTGACACCCGAACCCACCCTATCCTTTGTCCCGCCACCCGAAACACCTGGCGCACCTGATGGGCGTTCCAGCGCTGGGGGTGCTACCCGTGGCAATTGCTCAACCCTGGATTCCCAATCCAGTGCGTCTCCTAGTTCCAGACTGACACTACTCACACCCAGTATTAGCCCAAATCGCCCCCGATTAACATCTGTTGAGTATCCAACATTCTTAATCTACCTACCACCAACCCAGGCTGAGGAAGCGGAATTTACACTGGTGGATCAAGATGAAGAGTATAGTTATCAAACCACATTTCCGCTGAAACAAACCGCAGGAATTATCAGCTTCCAACTACCCCCCGAAGCCCCGCCTCTAGAACCCAACAAAACCTATACCTGGAAAGTTGCAATCATTTGCGATCGCCAATCGCGAACGGAAGATGTTTTTGCCCAAGAACAGGTTCAATTCATTGAACTGCAGCCCGAACAAGTTCAACAATTAGAAACAGCGACACCACTAGAACAGGTTGCCCTCTATGGGGAATTTGGGATTTGGTATGACATGATGAAAATTTTTGCTGAGTTGCGACGTTCTCAACCGAATAATCCGGAACTCACGTTGACTTGGAACAAATTATTACAGTCAAAAACCGTGGGACTGACTGACATCGCACCCAAACCTTTAATTGCTTGCTGTACTGTAGAGGATTGATAAGTCGGTGGACATGGTTAGAACATCGGTCAAGAAACCGGGTTTCTTTGGGTGAAAGGTTGATTGGCGTTGTCATCCTCACAAAAACCCGGTTTCTAGGAATACCTAACCGATATCAGTTATTGGGAATACACAAGCCGGATCAAGCACCAATAACTCAAAAATGTTCAAAAATCTGAGACAGCTTCTTTGGCAATGGCGTGGAGTATTAATTACAGTCCCAACCATCACTGGATTAGTCCTGGCATTGCGTTCAATGGGAGGGTTACAGTTATGGGAATGGACAGCCTATGACCAATTTTTACGCTGGCGTCCTAGGGAAACCATGGATCAGCGTATTGTTATTGTCGCTATTGATGAGCCAGATATTCAAACCTTAAAGCAATGGACATTATCGGATGCCACATTAGCCCAATTACTCCGCAATATCAAAGCCCAACAGCCTAGCGCCATTGGTTTAGATATTTATCGAGATTTACCAGTGGAACCGGGTCATCAAGACTTGGTTCAGGTGTTTACTTCGACACCAAATTTAATGGGTGTCCAGAAAGTTCTAGGGGATAAATATGGTACAACGGTTAATGCACCACCAATATTAAAAGAACGCAATCAGGTGGGTGCGATTGATGTTTTATTAGATGACGATGGTCGGGTGCGTCGGGCTTTGCTATCGATTAGACAGGACAATAATCAAACGGGTACATCAAGTCAAGAACTATACAGTCTGCCCGTTCGATTAGCGTTGATGTATTTAGAAAATAAAGGGATTACATTGCAACCGATTGACCCAGCGCTAGGCAAAGTGAGTTTAGGGAAAGCTGTATTTGTTCCCATGCAACCCAATGATGGCGGTTACATTAACGCCGATACAGGAGGGTATCAGATTCTATTAAATTATCGTCGCCCTCAATGTCAACAGCACTCCCAACGCTGCAACCCATTTCCAACCGTATCACTGACAGAGGTTCTAGAGAATAAAATACCCGCCAATTTGATGCGCGATCGCATTGTTTTAATTGGGGTCAAAGCCGCCAGTCTTAAGGATATTTTCTTCACACCTTACAGTAATAGTTATCTCACGGCAGAGTACGGTGTAGACATCCATGCCCAGATTACCAGTCAACTCTTGAGTGCAGCATTAGATGGGCGTTCCCCGATCAAAGTTTTGTCTGAACCCGTCGAAGGGTTGTGGATCGTCTTTTGGTCGAGTGTGGGTGCTATTTCTAGCTGGACATTCCTGCGAATGCGCTATCTAGCGGTTAGTATTCTGCTGTTGAGTACGGTTCTCGTAGGCGGTTCATACCTGGCTTTTTTGCAAGGATGGTGGATTCCCCTAATTCCCCCATTACTTGCCCTAATTGGGTCAGAAATAGCGATTACAGCTTATCTCGCCTGCATTGAACGGGAAGACAGACAAGCCGTAATGAATCTTTTAGGACAACATGTGACTCCTAAACTCGCCCAAGCGGTTTGGCGCGATCGCCATCAACTCCTCAAAGAAGGACAGATCACCGGACAACAACTAACTGCAACGGTGCTATTTACAGATATTAAAGGCTTTACCGGAATTACCGAACGGACTAACCCTGAAGTCCTGATGGTTTGGCTGAACGATTATATGAAAGCCATGTCTCAAAGTGTACTAGACCATGATGGCGTCCTAGATAAATTTATTGGCGATGCAGTTATGGCGGTGTTTGGCGTTCCCATTCCCAGCACCACACCCGAAGCAATTGCCCAAGATGCGATCGCAGCGGTTCGTTGTGCATTGAACATGGCTGCAAAACTTGAACAACTCAACCAACAATGGAAAATCCAAGGGCTTCCCACGGCGGCGATGAGAGTTGGAATTGCTACAGGGACAGTTGTAGCTGGGAGTTTAGGGTCTCAGCAACGGCTAAATTATACAACCATTGGTGATAGTGTCAATATTGCGGCTCGATTGGAGAGTTATGACAAATCAATTGATGGCGGGATTTGTCGGATTTTAATCAATGAAGAAACTTACCACTATATTAAAGACTATTTTCTGATTCAATTCATTGGGCTGGTGCAACTTAGAGGACGCAAACAGTCACTCAATGTTTATCAAGTTTTTCCCGATATCAGAGGATAGCTATTTTGAACTAGGGTTGCCCCGACTCCTACTGTAATCAGAATTTTTAATTTAGCTGTGGTGCGTTCAACGGAGTACAGGTTCCGCCCAAACCTTTCGCGATCGCGCAGGTATTGTGTGTCATCATTCCGATATAGGTTCCTGTGTCACTATTTGCTGCACCTAGACTACCAACAAACAGTTTTTGGTCAGAAACCTTGACATTCGCTTCCCGAGCCACAGTCTCAATGGCGGTGGAATTGGTTGTGGTTTCCACAAAAATCGTGGGAACCTTGGCTTGTTCAATGGTTCCTACCAATTCCTTGACCCGTGCGGCTGAGGGGGTTTCTTCGGTACTGAGTCCTTGCAACGATTCCGCCGCCTCAAATCCATAAGCGTTGACGTAATACGCCAAGGCGTCATGAGTGGTGACAATTTTACGTTTTCCTGAGGGAATTGTTTCCACTTGGGCATTGACCCAGGTATCTAACTGGTCGAGTTGGCTGGTTAACTGTTGGGCATTTTCTGCATAAAGGTCAGCCTGATCGGGATTAATCTCTGTCAGTTGGTTCCGAATCACATCGACCATCGCTATGCTATTTTGCACATCATGCCAAACATGGGGATCGGGAACGTTTTCCCCCTTATCTGCGGCATGGTTTTCTTCATGATCTGAGTGTTCAACCTGTTCCTTTTCCCCGTGATCATGATGATCTCCATTATGGTTATGGTGATGTGCTTCTCCCTCCAGGGGATTGGGGACAGCTTCCTCAAATACAGCAACGATAGGGGCTGATGTATTGCTGGCTTCAATTAATCCCTCAACACCGGGTTCTCCATCATAGCCACCATAAAGGATCAGTTGTGCGGTTTCAACGGCTTTCCGATGGGATGGGGTTGATCGGTAGGTGTGAGGATCTTGGTTCGGATCTAATAAACAGTTGAGTTGAATGGTGTCTTGGGCAATTTCTTCAGTTAAATCGCAAAGGACGCGATGAGACACCACTACACTGGGTTTCTTACCTGATGTCCCATTCTCTGTTGGCGAAACCGTTGTCTGGTTGGTTTGAACACACCCTGTCAGTGCGATCGCTAATGCCAACACCTTACTCTTCCAACCGTTCAGGGTTTGGCTCGATAGATACTTTAGCATAGTCAAGCTCCTTTAACCGAGAGATTATTATAATGATAATCATTCTAATATTAGAGTTGACCCCAATGGCGACAGTTTCCTCTCCCCCAGGCTCCCCAGCTCCCCCAGGCTCCCCAGCTCCCCCAGCTTCCCTATCCTTACCCAAGGCGCTTGATGTGATATCGGGGGAATCATTATCCGATAAGCTGAAAGCAGAATTTGTTAATGGTAGTCATTCTCACAGACAGGTTGTAATGCTCGAAGTTCATGATTTGGCGGTCAACTACCGAAATACCTGGGCAATCTCCGGTGTTTCGTTTTCCATCCAACCGGGACAGTTAACGGTGCTATTGGGACCCAACGGTGCTGGGAAAAGTACGATTATTAAGGCGATTCTGGGACTCATTCCCCTCACCAGAGGAGAAGCAACCTTTCACGACAAACCCCTAAAAAGTCAGCGCAAACGAGTCGCCTATGTACCGCAGCGCACCCAAATTGACTGGAATTATCCGGTTACAGTCTGGAATGTCGTGATGATGGGGCGCACTATCCACACGGGTTGGTTTAAACATCCGTCTCGTCAATCCCAGGAGATTGTTCAGGATGCATTAGAACGGGTGGGCTTGTTTGAGTATCGCCATCGTCAAATTGGTGAACTTTCGGGAGGACAACAACAACGAGTATTTTTAGCAAGGGCGCTGGCGCAACAGGCGGAGTTGTTTTTTTTTGATGAGCCGTTTGCGGGGATTGATCAAAAGACAGAAGAGATTATTTTTGAAATTTTTCAAGACTTAAAGTTTCAGAATAAAATGGTATTGGTTATTAGTCATGATTTGGGGGAAACTCTAGAGCAGTATGATCAAGTATTACTTTTAAATAAAGAGTTAATTGCTGTGGGGTCAAAGTCAGAAGTATTGACAACTGAAAATCTCAAAAAAGCTTATGGGAAACTCATGAGCCTGGTTGTCGTCTAATCTCAACAGTTAACTTTAATCGTGTCCACCTACTTAACAATCAGCCAAAATTGACATACGGCAAGGCTAAAGGTAGCATAATACAGATTTCAATGAAATATTAATAGTAAATAATAAATTAAGAATAAGTGAGGTGGATAGGATGTGGGATTGGTTAATTGAACCGCTGCAGTGGGGATATATGCGTGACGCCATAGCGATTGCGTTGCTGCTGGGAATTTTAGGGGCAGTTGTGGGGAGTTATTTGATTGTGCAACAGATGATCATGATCGCTCATGTGATCGCCCATGCTGTTTTACCTGGACTATCAATCGCCTTTTTTGTGGGGGAACAATTCCTGTCTCTGGGAGCGTTTGTAGCCGGGACATTGAGTGCTTTAGTGGTGGCTGGTATTCATCAGCGATCGCGAGTTAAGGTAGATGCAGCCATGGCGTTAACCTTAACCAGCTTTTTAGGCTTGGGAGTCATCCTAATTACTCTCTTAGAAACGAACCAATTTGACCTTAGTTCTATTCTATTTGGTGACATTTTAGGCGTCAGAACCAGCGATGTCTGGCATACGCTAATCATTACCGTCATCGTTTTACTGTTAACCAAACTGTTTTACAAAGAACTCCTTTTCTACACCTTTGACCCCCTCGGCGCTCAAGCCAGTGGTTTACCCGTCACCACCATGTATTTCGGCTTCGTCTGCGCCATTACCTTAACGATTGTCGCCAGTATGCAAACTGTGGGCGTGCTACTGGTTATCTCCCTTCTCGTTGGTCCTGCCATTACTGCCTATCTTTTAGTCAAAGAATTGCATCAGATGATGGGATTAGGGGCAATAATTGGTGTAATGGCGGGTGTCACGGGGATGTATTTAAGCTATCACCTGGACTTGCCATCGGGACCTGCGATCGTCATGGTTGTCTTTATTTTCTTTATTCTGGCATTTCTATTCAGTCCCACTCAGGGAATTTTAACCGAACCCGGAACCGTCCGTTGGATTGCCAAAATCCTGCAACCCCTCAAACTCTGGAAGCGCTAATTTTCTCACCTATTCCCTGTTCCCTCCTGAAATGTATCTATCGACTGACTCCAGATAGCGTAATATCCTCCTTTAGCTTGGCGTCAGCGATAACGGCGGATTGGTAACTTGAAGAAAGATACAAGAGAGCCTTAAACCCGAAGAGGGAACATTCAGTATTCAATATCGATAAAGGAGGATAACTTTACATGGATAGTAATAAGCAATTTTTGGATAACAATAATCAACCGATTGAACCCACTGTCAATCAACCCGATGAATCTTCGTCCAATAAAGACAATCAAGATAATCAAGGCAAGGGTGTAGTTGGCGCTGGGGTAGTTGGCGCAGCCGTTGGTGCTGTAGTTGGTAGTCAAGTGGCTGGCAAACGAGGCGCCGTTGTGGGTGCTGTTACAGGCGCTGTAGCGGGTGGTTTGACGGCTAAGGCTACCCCGGAAGATGCACCAGATAAACTTAAAGGTGCTGCGGAACAGGCAGCCAACAAAGTGCAAGGTGCGGCTGAACAAGCCAAGCCAGCGATTGAAAATGCCGCTAATCAAGCGAAAAGTGCTGCGGTGAAGACAGCCGACAAGATTCAAGATGCGGCTGAAAAGGCTAAGCCAGCTATTGAAAGTCAAGCCGACAAAACCAAAAGTGCTGCGGTGAAGACAGCCGACAAGATTCAAGATGCGGCTGAGAAGGCTAAACCCTCACTCCAGAGTAAAGCCGACCAAGCCAAAAATGCGGCGATGGGTGCAGCCGATAACGTTCAAGACAAGGCAGAGAAAGCAAAGCCATCGAATCAGAAGAATCAAGATGGTAAGGTAGTGGAAAAACAAGAACGTATTATTGTGGAACCCGATCCAACGGCGGTAGTCGCGGCAAAACCTGTCACTGCTGTGGGAAAAAACGTCGCAGAAACAGAAGTGACTCAGGTTGACGTTAAGCCAGAAACACCTGAAATACCTGAAGTTGACAAGCGAACATCCTTCAGCAAGAATACCGAACGGTAAAATAACGATTCCTAAGACCAAGTTGTGTTCCGACGTGTCAGATTAACGCTTTGAGAGGCAACTTGGTACGACAAACTCATGCCGTTATCCATTCGTACAGCAAAGCGCAGTTAGGTCGGGGCGGGTTTAGTTATATCAGGATGAACACGAAACGTTAGTGGTAAAACCCGCCCCTACAAAAGATGTTTCATCGGAACGTCTCTGCTTTCCCATCTCGCCCATCTCCCTCAGCTCCCCCAGCTACACCAATCCTCGCCCTTTTTGGGCAAATTCATCAATGGTTTGCTCCGATAAATTGTGAGTTGTCATCGCATTCAACATCTCTAGCGGTAGCGTCAGATGATCCGCCCCAGCGATTAAAGCCCCCGCCGCTTCTGCTGGTGATTTGAGACTTGCGGCTAGAATTTCCGTGGAACTATCTTTGAGGATAGTTGCCATTTCTTGCACCAAAGCCAAACCATCCCCTAGTAAACGAGTGGCGCGATTCACGTAGGCGATCGCATATTTGGCTCCCGCTTCTGTAGCAACGGCGGCTTGGGCGGCGCTATAAATGGCAGTGACTGAACAGGGAATCTCTGGAGATAGATGGGCGACAACCTGAAATCCTACGGCTGTAGCCGGAACTTTCAGCACTGTTTTATCCCCAATTATGTCAAAGGCTTTTCGTCCTTCTGTTACCATCCCCTGAAAGTCGGTTGCCATGAGTTGATAATACAGTTCTCCTGGACTAATTGCCGCGAGTTGTTTTAAGGCTGTTTCTGGTGGTAAATCACTTTTGGCAAGCAGTGTCGGATTTGTGGTGATTCCCTTGACCCATCCCCAATTTTCTACAGTTTTCGCTTCACTGACTAATGCCGAGTCCAAATAAATCATGATCGATTTTCCGTTATTTAAGAGACTTGTGGAAAAAATAGAATATGTGCCAACTGCACATCCAACTGGGTTAAGCGATCGCGTTTTGTCCAAAGTCCAAAAAAGAAGGGTTCTATAATTTATTAAGTCTGCGTTGAAAACTGCGCTAGCGTGAAGAGAAGCGAGTACGACGAATGACGAATGACGAATGACAAACGATAAAGTAACAGCAACTCTCAAAACTAGCTTGCTTGAATGATTTCCTGTTTAAGTTAATTCTATCTGGAGTGGCACTAAAAATTTAGTTTTGAGTGCTTAATCTCCCTAGTTTACAATTTTAGGAAATCTCAGCAATTTGTTGAGTGTTGCTGTTACTTGTCAATGAGGAAATAGAAATGAAATTTATCAGTCGGTTTTATACCTCCTAATTTGATTTTGTCAGTTCAACTTCTGTCATTAGTAAGCCTTTAGGCTTCAATTTCTAATGTAATCACCTTTGCGGGAAAGCACAAGTAAATGACATAGAAGTTTACGTTTCGATGATTAAAGGCTGTCGTTTGTGTTACAAATAATTTACGAATCAGGTTCTGTGAACCCAGTGTTCGCGGTAAGTGATGATCAGACATTGACGGGTTGAAGCCTGTCATAAGCGCCAAATTTCCGTAATTCTACGGTAGCGATCGCATTTCTCCATCTGGCTTAATTTTACTATCAGTAGAAATACGGAGTCTGAGACAGGGTGTCATGGTCAGATGCAGGCAAAGTCAATCACGTCGGGGAAT